>CAZTKV010000027.1:16847-19345 GCA_964614285.1 uncultured Chitinophaga sp.
ACAGCGGTTCAGGTAATAATAATGGCTATCGCCTGAAATCTCATATCAAAATATTTACCCGGAGCCATTCAGGGGAGATTGAAGGCAAAGTATTGCCCCTCGTAGCTGATCCAATAGTGAAAGCAGTGATTGGGTCAGATACAGCCACAGCTATTCCTGATGATGATGATGGTGAGTTTAAGATTGTAGGGTTAACAGCAGGAACTTATAAACTGATCATTGATGCGCAGAATGGGTATATCGACACTACTATTAACAATGTGATTGTAAGGAACAGAGAGGATACTCACCTGCCAGCAATATTGCTGCATCAATAGCATATTTGCTTGCCATGAAGAACCAGGGCCTGACGAAAAATGTCAGGCCTTTCTTTTGATCAACTTATAGATAATAGCCCCGACAATTATGGCAATGGCAATAAACCACCAGTTGGATGAACCCCGGTCTTCTTCATAATTGCCAATAAATAACAGGTGTGCCCAGTAGTCAGGAGTTTTTAGGCGTGGCTCAATCTCATCACTTCGCAACAGGTCCAGTTTTGCAAGTTGCAAAGCCTTGTCTTTACTATATTTTTTCCCGAGATAATAATGAAGACGCTGCGTGATAAAAGAAGTGGTTTTGTCTTCAGCTTTCCAAAGGGAAGTAATAATATTAGGGCAACCTGCATAAGCAAAAGCCCGGGAAAGACTCATTAATCCTTCCCCTTTTACCAGTTGCCCGCTCCCTGTTTCACAGGCACTTAAAATTATCAGTTGAACTGAGTCAAGTTTGAGATCGGATATTTCCCTTGCATATAATTTATAATCAGACGTACCCGGGTAAAAGGCCACATACGAATGAGAGGGGGTGTCATTATTGGCACTGGCATGTGTGGCCAGGTGAATAATATCATGTTTATTGGATAGTTGCAGAAAATTATTTTTAGTGGCACTGGTGTCCATGAAAATTCTTCCTTGTAATTCACTTACTTCCTCTTTTGAAGCAGGCAGGCTGCTAAAAATTAAACCAGAAGAATCCCTCTGTTCTCCCGAAGCGAATGGGGCAAAAGCCAGGGAGTTTGATAGCCCGGTTGTTCGTATATTTTTTCCCAGCAGGGCAGTGGAAAATTGATACTGCACCGCAAATTTCTCCAGCAGGTATTTTTTGTTTTCATCCTGTAACGCTTCAAAGGGAAGGTAATTCAGTTCGTCATCCGGAATAATTATCAGCCGGGTACTCTGTTTTATCACTTTGTAAACCGGCGATATGATCGTATGAAAAAGCTCAGTAGCAACAGATGTTCCATTATAGCGCTGATCTGGTGAAACATTGTGCAATGATGTCTTAAATTCTTCCAGGTTAGTAAAAAAAGTATTATTGATGGCTGTTTTGTAGTATTCAAACCGCTTACTGGTAATAAGCAGGGTTAGTAATTCTTTGTCTGATAAGTGAAAGGAGAGGAGTGCTGTGTTATTATCCAGCGATCGTTGTACTTCCTTTACCGTAGGTATATGATCTATTGCTTCTTTTTGTTTCCACCCGGGGCCGGCAATTATTTTTTCCTGCAGCTTGCCCAATTCAATTTCATTATCCCTGATCAGACCAGCTATATTTTGCAATGCTAGACTGTCTCTCAATTGGCCAGCTTTTATTGAAAGGCGGGTGATTGTTTTTTTCAGTATTTCCTCCTGACGGAGTAATGGATTTTTATTGGCCGCATTTCCTCTCAATTCATTTTCCTGCACATTTAATGACAGGATCGAGGCCTTATTAAGCTGATCAAAGTAATAAGCATCTTCCAGGAAATTTGTTTGTTGGGTATGATCATACAATAAAAGGCTAATATCAATTGGTTTGCTGTGAATGCTGTGTTTTATCTTACCGAGGAACAGGCGGGCCTCATCAGAATCATATGTTCTTTCTACATAACCGGCCAGTTTGAATGCGGAGTGATAAGCATGGAGTGATGATTCAAGCAGAGTGATCTCTTTTTTCTGCCGGTATTTTTTCTCGAATGCATCTGCTTTACCCGTCAATGCATTAAAAAGATTAACGTAAGAAAAAATGCCACTGAATTTATCAGGATTTTTGGTAATGTCAGTATCATTGAATCCTCTGTGAAACTGGATGATGGATTGCTGGTAGTAAGAAAGGGCTTCATCAAATTTATTTTCAGCCGCAGCTTTTTCTGCCAGGTAAAAGAGTGTCAGGCCGTGAGGGATATTTTTATTGTTTTGATTCCATTTACTGTTTTCTGCGAGTGCTAACTGTAAATAGCGGTTGGCGGAATCTGTTTTCCCGGCTTCAAAAAATGCTCTCCCTGTTTTATTGAACAGTAAAACAACAGCGCTGTTATTATACTGAACTTGTTTGAACCATTTGATTGCTTCGTCTGGTTTTCCCAGGCCAAGGCTGATGCTTCCAAGATTTTGTTTTATCTCATTCTGGTACATGCCCAATGGCAGCAATTGCTGGTAAATAGATCTTGCTTCTTCAAATTTTTCCAGTTTCAGCAGGGT
>CAZTKV010000027.1:19445-22404 GCA_964614285.1 uncultured Chitinophaga sp.
TGCTCAGGCGGCATTAATGATCAACAATTACAACACAGGGAGGTCTTGGTTTGGCCGCCTTATCCAGACGTTCCATCGTCGAGGAGGTATTCACCATCCCGTTTCTGAGGAAAACTCCCTGTTGCGTACGTTCATTCAGGATATTCCACACATATTGAGGCACATCGTTGATCGTATTATACCAATACAGCAATACTTTAAGTTTATTCTCTGATTTGCCACTGGCGTCGTTGATCCGGTATTTGATCTCAAAAGTTTCCTGCGCATCATTCCTGGGAGGAAAACCAAATACTCCGTTGCGGATAGTTTCTCTAAGATTAATTTTTCCATTATCGGTTTTGACAGAACAACCACCGCTATTAGCCAGGTTCCCTTCGTCAAATAAAGAGCCATTCAGGGGAAGCACACGGTTTTCGTCAGCATTGTAAATGGGTAAGGCAATAGAATCATTATTGGAAAGGAAATAAAAATGATCTTTAAAAGTGATGCCGGATAATACTACTTTGGTTTCGGTCACGGTTCCATCCGGGGCAGTGTGTGTGACCCGGTAACGAAGACCAGTTTCGCTTTTAGAAATATTGATTGCACCTGTATTATCATCGATCTCTATTCCATCCGGGAAACCGGAATAAGTACCCGGGCGGGTGGAAACCGGGTTAACGATATAATCTCCTGCTGAAGGGCGTAGGTAAAGAATTGAATCGCCATAACTAAGCGTATAAGGTCCTGCTGGATCATTCGTAGCATCCGATTTATTGCAGGATAGCCAGGATACTGCTGCAGTGAGCAGTAAAAAGGCAAAAACTATGGTTTTGGTGATCTTCATGAATCCCTTTTTAGTACGTAAACGCAAAACGCTGGGTTGTAACCCTTAGTATAAAATATTTTGTAAAAGAATTTTGAAGTTACAACATTTATTATGCCACTTGCCCTGATTTAAATCAGTTTGTCTGGCAATATTTTAAACGGCAACTTTGCCGAACTTTAAACGACAACAGGCTATATGATCAGAATTGGACTTATCCGGGAAGGGAAGATTCCGGCAGATAACAGGGTGGCACTGACACCGGCTCAATGCAAATGGATATTAAAAAACTCATCGGATGTACAGGTAATTGTGCAATCTTCTCCTGACAGGTGTTTCTCTGACCGGGAATATTTATCGGCAGGGGCCGAAGTAAAAGATGACATGAGTGATTGTGATATCCTGTTTGGAATCAAAGAAGTGCCTGTAACACAGTTGATTCCCGGGAAAACCTATCTTTTTTTCTCGCATACCAAAAAGAAACAACCCCATAATCAAAAACTGCTTCGGGCCATTATTGATAAAAAAATTACCCTGATCGATTACGAGTGCCTGGAGCATGAAGATGGACAACGCATAATCGGGTTTGGTTTTTTTGCAGGTGTGGTGGGGGCTCATAATGGTATGATGGCTTATGGTAACAGAACAGGATTGTATAAACTTGACAGGGTATACAAACAGCGTAGTTTCAGGGAATTGATCCATAATTACTTTGGTCTCAGATTGCCGAATGTCAAGATAGCTGTTACCGGTTCAGGACGGGTAGCTCATGGTATACTGGAGATCATGAACCTGATGGGCATTCATGAAGTGGAACCGGATGAGTATTTGAAGCGCCGCTTTTCCTATCCTGTTTATACCCAGTTAAAAGGCAGTGACCTGTATATAAGGAAATCCAAGGGAAAATACAGTCGTATTGAATTTCATGAACACCCTGAAAAATATGAGTCTCTTTTTATGCCTTATACTGCACAGACCGATATATTGATGAATGGTGTTTATTGGGATAAAAATGTTCCCCGGCTTTTTGAAAAAGAGGCGGTGCAATCGGAGAACTTTATTATACAAACAATAGCTGATATAACCGATGACGCCAATGGGTCGGTTCCTATCAATGTCGGGGATCAGTCGATTGAAAACCCGGTTTATGGAATAGATAAAATTACACTGGAGAAGACAGCGCCTTACCTCTCTAACTCGATTGATGTGATGGCAGTAGGTAATTTACCTAATGAATTACCAAGAGATGCGAGCCGCTATTTTGGTGAACAATTGATCAAACATGTGCTGGAAGACCTGGTAGGAAATGGTTCGGCAATAATAGAAAGAGCAACAATGGTAAAGGAAGGGGAGCTGACCGCCGGTTATCAATACCTCGGCGATTATGTGGCAGGGAAACAATAAACCTGTTGTAACATAACGGAGCAGGGTATTTATCCTGCTCCGTTATAGATATTATCATAAAATTATTGTTCCTGCATCTGCAACTTCTCCCGCAGCAACTTTTATATCATGTATTTCTATATAGCTATAGGTGTCAGCAATGGCATCATTAAATGCGTATTTAACGGATAGTGTATAAAATCCTTCCGGTAGTTCGGTGATCTTAAACTTTCCGCTGATAATATCAGCGACCTGCTCTCCGGAGCGATACGAATCATTATAAGCAACAATGATAGCTTTTGTTCCAGCTGGTGTAATGGCTCCTTTGATAATGCCGGTTCTTTGTGTAAAGGGATTCCCGAATGGTGACTTATCAACTGTAACGGCACTACCTGACTCATTTTCTTGTGAGGAAAGCTTTTCTTTTGAACAGCTTATCCATGCTAAAGCAGTAAGCAGCAATAATAACAGACGTGGAAAAAGGATCTTTTTCATGGCAATACTTTTTAAATGTTAAAATGAAGTTGTGAGAAATGAAAGCAGCATTCGAAAAATTCTTTTGAATTACCTGCTGACATTAATAGGTAAACAACCAAATCGTTTTTGTAACCTGGCGTAAATTTTCAGCAAGAGAAGAATTATAAATACAGGTAGTAATCTTTCAATAAACTAATAAATGCGGTAGTATATTCTCCGTTGCTATCCTTAACAGCTATTTCATCTTTTGAATGAAGTTCATTAGTATTGCCTTTGTGTTTTCCTGCAATAAAT
>CAZTKV010000028.1:0-17189 GCA_964614285.1 uncultured Chitinophaga sp.
TGGTCATTTTATCAATATACTTCAGGGTATATGGCCTGTCAGGGTGCCGGCTTAATTGTACCCGTTGCCAGCTGCTGAGGTTTTGAGTGATCTCTTTTCTTTTATCAATGACACTTGCCTCTAGCTTATGGATCACCTCGCTGTAATCCACCTTGCTTTTCTCTGCTTTTTGTTTCAGATCATCTATCTCTTCCAGAAGGTCTTTAATAGGCTTCTCAAAGTCAATAAACTGTCGGTTTCTGTCTGAGGGCATAGGCTATTTATGTGGCGGCTAAATTAAGGATTAAATAATAATATGAGGCTGATGGCAAAATGCTCAATTACAGGTGGATAAATAACAGAAAAACTTTTGGCCGAAAAAGATTGCAGGGCTATCTTTGCCGTCCCTAAAAACGAAGCGTAAAATCTAGATGAAATCGTCATCCTGAGGAGCGAAGCGAAAAAGGAGGATCGGTAGTTCAGTTGGTTAGAATGCCGCCCTGTCACGGCGGAGGTCGCGGGTTCGAGTCCCGTCCGGTCCGCAAGACGAAAAGCAGTCCCAGACTGTATTTCAAAAAATCCAAACAAAACTGCCCGGTGAGAGTATCCCGGGCATTTTTTATTGATTAAGGTTAAGGGATTCAGGACAATAAAAGCATTTATCTGGCGTCTAATAGTAATTCAACGGTTAATGGTTAAATAGTAGCTATGAAAAACAGGTTCAGAGGCTTTTATCTCTTTATTTCTTCTATTGTTATTGGTCTTTTGCATTTACCTTTTGCATTTGCAAAATCTGCCACTGGTAGTGCCCGGCTGTTTTTCCACCCGGGAGATTCTGCCATAACAAGTTCAGCCAGTTCATCTTCTTTTACACCTGATCTGAAATCCGTGTATGATAGTTTGCACCTAAACCTGAAAGGCCTCAGCCAGGAAGCTTTTGACTATGCAAAAAAAGGGTTTGATAAACTGGTGCAAGAAGGAAAGTTGTTGAATAGTTCTATCATTTCTATTGTCGACTTCACTCAACCCAGCTACAAGAAAAGATTGTTTATTATAGATCTGAAAAACTATAAAGTGCTTTTTAACACTTTAGTGGCACATGGCAGAAATACCGGCCGTGAGGTAGCAACCTCTTTTTCCAATCAGAATTCTTCATACAAAAGTAGTCCCGGGTTTTACGTTACCAGGGAAACCTATGACGGCAAGAATGGTTATTCGTTGAAACTGGAAGGATTGGAAAGAGGTATTAATGACAATGCCTATGAAAGAGGCATCGTCATCCATGGTGCTGAGTATGTAAATGCCGAACTGGCCAATGCGCAAGGTTATATCGGCCGCAGCCAGGGTTGTCCTGCTGTTCCTGTACAGGTAACAAGGCCAATTATTAATACCATTAAAAATGGTACCTGCGTTTTCATTTATCACCCCTCATATATTGAGAGATCTTCAGTATTGAACTGATTCTATTTTGTTCATAACTATCAGCAGCGTCCATCAGCCAATCTTTATCTTTGCTGATTAATAAATTGTTATGCTTAAGATTGGCGTTTTTGGTGTCGGGCATTTAGGAAAATTCCACCTGAATAACTGGAAGGAAATTTCAGGAGTGGAAATTGTTGGCTTTTTTGACCCGCATGATGAAACAGCAAAAGAAGTAGCTGAAAAGTACCAGCTTCCCCGTTTTTTGGATGCCGATGCATTGATGGATACCTGTGATGCAATTGATGTCGTAGCTCCTACAACTTATCATTTTGAGTGGTGCGAAAGAGCCATCAAAAAAGGAAAGCATGTATTTGTAGAAAAACCTCTGGCCAATACAATGGAAGAAGCCCGTCAGTTAGTAAAATTAGCTGCTGAGTCCGGTATTAAATTCCAGGTAGGGCATGTGGAAAGATTTAATCCGGCTTTTCTTGCGGTAAAAGATATGGAGCTGAATCCCATGTTCATTGAAGTACACCGCTTAGCCCAGTTCAATCCCAGGGGAACAGAAGTAAGTGTGATACTGGACCTGATGATACATGATATCGACATTATCCTGAGTATTGTGAAAAGCGATGTGAAGAGTATTTCTGCCAGCGGTGTAGGTGTAATGACAGAAACTCCGGATATTGCCAACGTTCGGATAGAATTTCATAATGGTTGTGTGGCTAACCTTACGAGCAGCCGCATCTCAATGAAAAAGATGAGAAAGATCAGGTTGTTTCAGAAAGATTCATATATCGGTATCGATTTCCTGAATAAAAAAACAGAGATCATCAAACTCAAAGAACCTGGCGATACAAACGTATTTGCTTTTGATATTGAAACCCCTACCGGTAAAAAAACCATTGCCATGGCCAACCCGATTGTTCCGGAGGTAAATGCCATTAAAATGGAACTGGAAGAATTTAAAAATGCTATCCTTAATAATACAAAAACTGTTGTATCAGAAATGGATGGCCTGATGGCAATGGATGTAGCCCACCAGATACTGGAAAGGATTGGTAGTAATATTATCTCCCGTTAATGCAATCGGGAAAACAAATATCATTAGGATGGTATGTGGTGGTTGATTACCTGACTGCTGCAACAGCATGGCTTTTTTTTTATTTCTGGCGCAGCTGGATGCTGGAAGATAAAGGGGCATATCCTATTAGCTATACATCATGGATTTACATACTACTTGTAGTTCCTGCAGCCTGGCTGATACTGTATACCATTGCGGGAACATACAACTACCTTTATAAAAAATCAAGACTGGCAGAATTCACTCTCACTTTTGTCTGCAGTCTTATTGGTACAATTGCTTTATTTATCGTTTTTGTATTTAACGATTTTGATCCGCAAAAGGGCTACTCCTATTTTTATTATGCCTTTGCCGTTTTGCTCTGCATTCATTTCCTGCTTACATTTTTTGGTCGCTGGCTCATTTTAAATAAAGTAAAAAGACAGCTCTTAGGAGGTAAAGTATTTTTCAATACACTGATGGTGGGCAGCCAGGATAATGCAGTAAGGATTTTCAGGGAAACAGAAAACAACCTGCATGATGGTGGTTATCGTTATACTGGCTTTGTAACCCCTGACAGTAACGGGAAGAATGGAATCCATAAACTTATTCCCAAACTGGGAACCGTGGATGAAATTGAAAAAATAATTGATAACAATAATATCAAACTGGTAGTACTTGCATTAGAAAAAACAGAGCAACCGCTGTTAGAAAATATCATTAACCGGTTGAGTGAGAAAGATGTTGAGGTAAAAATTCAGCCCAATACTCTGGATATTCTCTCCGGTTCAGTAAAAACAAGTAATGTAATGGGCGCCGCTCTCATTGATCTGCAGACAGGATTGATGCTGCAATGGGAACAGAATTTTAAAAGGCTGATTGATGTTGGAGCAGCCCTATTTGGTCTTATCCTGTTATTTCCTTTTATGCTGTTCATTGCGCTGCGGGTAAAACTCTCTTCCAAAGGTGCTATATTTTATTCCCAGGAAAGAATTGGTTACAAGGGTAAGTCATTTACTATGTACAAATTTCGTTCGATGGTTAGCGATGCTGAAAAAGATGGTCCTGCTCTTTCTTCTGAAAATGATCCCCGCATTACAAAGTGGGGGAAGGTAATGCGAAAATGGCGGTTGGATGAATTACCCCAACTATGGAATATTTTGCTGGGAGAAATGAGCCTCGTAGGCCCCAGACCTGAACGCAGGTATTATATCGACCAGATCATTCCCCGTTATCCCTTTTACAAATATTTGCTAAAAGTAAAACCAGGATTAACAAGCTGGGGCATGGTACAGTTTGGCTATGCTGAGAATGTAGAAGAAATGATTGAAAGAAGTAAGTTCGACCTCCTTTATATTGAGAATATTTCCCTGGCACTCGACTTCAAGATCATGATCCATACTATCAGGATCATCTTTAAAGGAAAAGGAAAGTAAGGTATGAAGTATCGGGATTAGGGTTTATTTTTGAAAAAATACCAATCTCTTGAGAAAATTCGTTTTATTCCTGCTCATTATCCAATGCCAGTTTGCCACAGCATTTTCACAATACTGGCAGCAACAGGTCAATTACAATATCGATGTTTCCTTAAATGATAAAGAACATACATTAGCCGGGTTCGAAAAGATAGAATACATCAATAACTCCCCAGACACACTTCGCTTTATCTGGTTTCATCTTTGGCCCAATGCATACAAAAACGACAAGACTGCTTTCAGCGACCAGTTGCTGGAAAACGGTAATACAAAATTTTATTTCTCCGGTAAAGATGATAAAGGCTATATCAACAAACTGGACTTTAAGGTAAACAATACAACTGCACAAACTGAAGATCACCCGCAGCATATCGATATTGTAAAATTAATTCTTCCTGCTCCCCTGGTACCCGGACAAAAAATACTCATTACAACTCCTTTTCATGTAAAACTTCCCTCTAATTACTCAAGAGGCGGGCATGAAGGACAGAGTTACCAGGCCACACAATGGTATCCCAAACCAGCGGTGTATGACAAGAATGGATGGCACCCGATGCCCTATCTTGATCAGGGTGAATTTTACAGTGAATTCGGAAACTTTGAAGTAAACATAACTGTCCCAAAAAACTATGTAGTAGCTGCAACCGGTGAATTACAAAATACAGAAGAAAGACAATGGCTGAAATCAAGAGCATCCTTTACATGGGAACCTGTAAACCAAAAAATAAAAACAACAGGAGGCCAGGTTAAAACAACTTACCAGTTATATCCGGAGTCAGAAAAAGAAATAAAGATCCTTACTTACAGGCAAAATAATGTTCACGATTTTGCCTGGTTTGCCGACAAAAGATTTATTGTTAATTATGACAGTTGTAAACTGAGCTCCGGCAAAACAATTGATATTTTCAGTTTTTATACCCCGGCACAAAAAGAAATCTGGAAGAGCAGCATTGTCAATGCAAAAGAAGCAATTCATCATTATTCATCCCTGGTCGGGGAATATCCATATAATGTTGTAAGTGTAGTGCAGGGACCTGCAAGTTTTGGCGGCGGCATGGAATACCCTACTATCACTGTATTGTCACCTGTTGAAGACAGTCGTTCACTTGATTATATTATTGCACATGAAGTAGGGCACAATTGGTTTTATGGAATACTTGGCAGTAATGAAAGAAAATATCCCTGGATGGATGAAGGAGTGAACTCCTATTACGAAAGTAAATATCGAAATAAACAAGATCAACGTTTTACACAACGGACCGAACAAAGTTTTTTGGAAACTTTTATAGTAGAAAAGAAGGATCAGCCTATAGCTACTGCTTCAGAAGATTTTACTGCAACTAATTATGGTTTGATCGCATATTATAAAGCATCGCAATGGATAACATACCTGGAGAAAAAATTAGGTACTGATACTTTTAATAAAGCCATGCAGGAGTATTACAGGCAATGGCAATTCAAACATCCGCAACCGGAAGACCTGAAAAAAGTGCTGGAAGATGTGAGCGGACAAAACCTTGATTCCGCTTTTGCTCTTTTGCAGCAAAAAGGTAGTTTACCCGGAAAGGAAAAGAAAGGGATGGGGATCCAGGGGCCGCTGGGAGGAATAAAGGGAGTAAATTCTGACAAAAAAACCGTCGTTACCCTTTTGCCTGCTGTCGGAATTAATAGCTATGACAAATTAATGGCAGGATTAACGATCACAAATCTCCGGTTTCCTCCAAATCGTATACAATTTTTATTAATACCTATGTATGGTTTTGGATCGAAAAATTTTACAGGTATTGGATTTATTAATTATAGCGGATACCCAAAAGGAACTTTCAGAAAAATTGATGTTGGTGTTAGCGGTTCTATTTTTACTATTGATCGATTTAAAGATAACGACAACAATAAGACCTTCCTGAGTTTTAGTAAGATAGTACCGGGGATCAGGTTGACTCTAAAAGAAAAAAAGGCAAGGAGTCAGTTTAACCGTTTCATCCAGTTCAAATCATTTCTGTTCAACGAAGAGGCGCTACGGTTTTATCGTGACACTGTTATCACTGGGATTGATACAACGATATCAACCAAATACAGAACCATAAATGAGGGCAGAACATTAAATCAATTACAGTTCGTTATTGAAAATAGCCGGGCCTTATATCCTTACCGGGGTGAACTGAAAGTGGAACAGGGAAAGGATTTTATCCGTACTGCTTTTACCGGCAGGTATTTCTTTAACTATGCCAAAGAAGGCGGATTAAATGTCCGGTTGTTTGCAGGAAAATTCTTTTACAGCGGTTCTAAAACAATCTCTAAACAATTTGCTACGGACCGCTATCACCTGAATATGACCGGAGCCAATGGATACGAAGATTACACTTATAGTGATTATTTTATAGGCCGAAATGAATTTGAAGGCATATCCAGCCAGCAAATAATGGAACGGGATGGAGCTTTCAAAGTACGAACAGGCCTGCTGGCAGAAAAAGTGGGCAGAACCGATGACTGGCTGGTGGCAGCAAATTTCAGTACTACTATTCCTTCATCTGTAAATCCATTAAACCTGTTACCGGTGAAAATACCCCTGAAACTATTCTTCGATATCGGCACCTATGCAGAAGTATGGAAACAAAATGCAGATGCCGATCGCTTTTTATTTGATGCAGGCTTGCACATCCCTTTACTTAAAGAAACAGTAAATATTTACATACCACTCATATATAGCAGTGTTTACAGAGATTATATCCAATCCACAATTGAAAAGAAAGGAAGGTTCTGGAAGAAAATTTCTTTCTCCATCGATATTTCTAATTTCAGTTTCAGAAAAATTGATCGCAACCTTGATTTTTAATGGGTGATAAACTCCATATACAATACCTTACTCAACGACAGATTGACAAACAGAAATGGGATGCTTGCATAGATAAAGCTGACAACGGACTGATCTATGCATATTCCTTTTACCTGGACTTTATGGCAACACAATGGGATGGCCTCATTTTAAATGACTATGAAGCTGTGATGCCGCTTACCTGGAACAGAAAATACGGCATTCATTACCTGTATCAACCCTTTTTAACTGCACAACTGGGAATATTCGGTAGTAATATAACTGAAGAAAAGGTGGAGAATTTTATTCAATCAATTCCTTTTTCATTCAGATACATTGACATATCGCTGAACAGTGGGAATATTTCCGGAGCCCACACGGGATTCTCCATTCATAGAAGTAATTATGTGCTCAGATTAAATAAATCTTACGAAGATATTTATCAAAACTATCGGGATAATATCAAAAGAAATATCCGGAAAGCAGCGCAGGCTGGATGTGCAGTTCAGAAAAATTTTGATGTAGGGAAAGTAATTGATCTGGCAGTACAGCAAATGCAGGGTTATGATAAAGAAGCAGTTAATAATGTAAACTGGTTTCGCAAGCTGTATCACTACCTGCATGATAAAGAAATGGCTGTTACCTACGGCATTTCACTGAATAATGAATTGCTGGCATCCTGTGTATTCTTCTTTTCACATAACAGGGCATATTATATACTGGTTGGTAATCATCCAAACGGGAAAACAATCGGGGCCTCACATGCTTTGATTGATGCCTTTATTAAAGACCATGCAGGAAAAAATATGTTACTTGATTTTGAAGGTTCGGATATCCGTAACCTGGCATTTTTTTATAGTAGTTTCGGGGCTATTCATGAAGTATATCCGGCATTAAAAATCAACCGCCTGCCATTTTACCTGAAATGGATAAAGAGATAAATGCCGTTCTTACCCTAAACTCTTCCCTCAATTATTCTTTCTGCAATAAGCAGATCAACAGGCCGTGTAATTTTTATATTGTTCTCCTCTCCTTCTACCAGGGAAACTTTCATACCATAAGATTCGGCTACGGTTGCCTCGTCGGTGAATTTATCTTTATAATCAATCTGAAATGCCGGTACGATTATTTTACTGTGAAAAGTTTGCGGGGTCTGAATCAGCATAACCTTATTCCTGTCAAAAGCGGCGTTACCCTCCTCAGTTATTAAACGAATGCTGTCCTTTGAAACTACAGCCGGGATGGCAGTTCCGGTTTCTACAGCCTGCTGATAACAACGATAGATCAGGTCCTTTGTGAGCAGGCATCTTACTCCGTCATGCACAAAAACAATTGATTCCCCTTCCACTAATCCCAGTCCGTTTTTTACCGATTGAAATCTTGTATCACCTCCAGCTGTAATTTTTATCCTGTCCTTATCAAAATAAGCATCGATTATTTCCTGGCCCATATCAGTATAGTCAACCGGTAATACAAGGATAATTTGTAAGTCAGAATAAGCTTCCAGAAAAACTTTCAGTGTATAATAAAGTACCGGTCTATCTTTCAGCAGCATGAATTGCTTTGGAGTATTGCCTCCCATTCTTACTCCAGCACCTCCGGCTACAATAATTGCATACTTTTTCATAGGCACAAATGTAACTGTAATGAACTAAGAATTATTTATAGATCGAAACTTCATTCCTTCCGTCACTGCATTTCATCCCCCTGTACATTCCTTCACTGTTAAAAACCATAGCAGTATTTCCTTTTGCATCCACACCAATCATTCCTCCCTCCCCATCTATCCTCAATAGTTTATCATGTACAACTATATGCATGGCCTCCTGTAATGAAAGCCCTTTATATTCCATCAGGCAACTCACATCATAAGCTGTAACTGCCCGGATAAAAGGCTCTCCATGCCCTGTACAGCTGATAGCACAGGTTTTATTATTAGCATAAGTGCCTGCACCAATAATAGGACTATCTCCAACCCGGCCCCATTTTTTGTTCGTCATTCCACCAGTACTGGTTGCCGCAGCAATATTTCCCTTCTTGTCCAACGCTACTGCTCCTACTGTACCAAATTTATTACCTGCCTGGCCGGCAGGCAGGTCCTTTATAGCGACATTATGATCCAATGCAGCTTTCTCAGTTCCCTGCAGTTGCTTCCACTGATCATACCTGAACTGTGAGAAAAAATAATCATCTTTCTCTGTTTTTATTCCCTGTGACAATGCAAAGTCATAAGCTCCCTGTCCGTTCAGCATTACATGCTCGCTTTCTGTCATTACAGCATATGCCAGCTCTACCGGGTTCTTTATATTTCTCACTGCTGATACAGCACCTGCCATTAGTGTTTCACCATCCATAATAGAAGCATCCATTTCCTGGCTGCCGTCCTTTGCAAACACTGAACCTCTTCCTGCATTAAACAGGATGCAATCTTCCAGCGACATTACTGCCGCTTTTACAGCATCCACCGATGTATTACCTTTCTCCAGCAAAGAATACCCGGCCATTAATGCCTGTTCTAATGCATCTGTATATGCCCTCTCAAGATCAGTTGTCATATCAGATCGCAAAATAGTTCCTGCACCGCCGTGTATTGCTATGGTAAAATCAGACATACGGGTAAAAGGGTATTTAATAACAAACGAAATTAGGTATTTTGTATCCGAAATCTAAAGACAGATGTTCAGAAAAAAGCTATCAGGTCCCGATATACTATTGATCGCAGCAAATCTTTTTCCTGTTTTTGGCGTATGGTTCCTTGGGTGGAATGCCACAGAAGCATTTATTGTGTATGCAATGGAAACGCTGATCGTTGGAATCCTTACTGTCGTAAAATTGTTAATCGCCACTTTTGCCCGTGGAAAGGATGACTGGTATGCTAATGGTGGCAGTTCAAGGCAAAGTGGCTTGTTTTTTATTCTCTTCTTTGTGCTTCATTTTGGAATTTTTGCAGCCGTTCAAACCACTATCTTCTCACAATCGGCCGGCATTACTCCGGCAAATAGTGGTGCCATGCATTTCTTTTTCAAGTGGTACACTTACATTAATAAAGAAATAGGTTATATGCTCTGTGCTTTTATCGTCAGCTACATTGCCAAAAGCTTTATTCCGTTTATCATTAATAACGACTACAAGACGATGCCAATGATGGTGATCATGTTCCAGCCCTATGGACGTATTTTTATTCAGCAGTTCACCGTTATTCTTGGCAGCATGTTCCTCAGCCTTGGTATAGACAAAGCTTTTATACTGATCTTTGCGATGGCAAAGACTTTTTTTGAACTTTCCATTGATTATGACAAGTTGATGAATAAAGCCGTTTCTGATATTAAAAAGAAATCATCCAAGAAGTAGCTCACACTCTCTCAGTAATTTTTCCTTGTTAATGGGCACAGTGCCTACTTCCTCACAAACCAGTCCTCCGGCAATATTAGCTATACCGGCCATCAGTTTTACATTTTTGGTTATTGTATAAACCAGTGTGGCAACGGCAATTACCGTATCACCCGCCCCTGATACATCAGCAATGCTCCGGATATGAGAAGGTATAATAAACCCGTTACTCTCTTCCTGGCAGAACACTCCCTTTTCTGAAAGAGTGATAAAGGAGATTTTGTGCGACAACTTCTTTGAAAGTTCGCGGTGTATATTTTGGAGTGCCGGTTCATTTACTTCGTCGGCTATAAGATTTAATCCCTCTTTTACTTCTTTGAGGTTTGGCTTAAAAATATCAACTCCTTTGAAAGAGAAAAAATTCTTTCTTTTCGGGTCAACTGCAGTAACAATTCCATTTTGTTTGCACAATTGAATGATCTTACTGATTACATTTTCAGTCAGTACACCCTTATTATAATCTTCAAAAATGATGGCATCAGGTTGCTCAGACCTGATATATGCTGCTGTTTTTTCTAATAAGGCCATTTCTTCTGCAACATCCAGGTCATGGGTTACTTCAGCGTCTAATCTCATCATTTGCTGGCTTCGGCTTATGATACGGGTCTTATTAGTTGTAATCCTTGCTTTGCTGGAAATTATATACGAAGTGTCTATTTTGTTAGCCTGAAGAAGCTGTTTTAAAACAATAGCATCATCATCATCACCCGTAACAGACAACAAGGTAACCCTGGCATTTAATGACCGGCAATTGAGTGCTACATTTCCTGCTCCTCCAATCCTATATTCTTTATTCTGAACTGTAACGACAGGCACAGGTGCTTCCGGAGAAATACGTTCCACCTTACCCCACATATAAGTATCGAGCATTACATCTCCAATTACCCCGATCTTAATAGCAGAAAATGAGTCGAAAAGTTTTTTATAATCTTCCATACCCCAAAATAAGGCAATATTTTGTTTGTACAGAAAGGACATCAAATAAAAAAGCCCTGTAGCAACAGGGCTCTCAGAATGTATTGCTGCCTAGTTCTTTTTATTCTTATACATTTCATTCAGCCCCTTCACCACATCCGAAGTAATATTGAAGGCCGTGTCCTTATAGTAAAATAATCCCTGCTCGTAGGCCACTATATAAGAGAAGTCCTTAGTCTTATTATATTCCTTGAGAAAACTCTCAATTTTAGTTTTTATCTCATTCTGCCTTCTCATTACAAAATCACTGTACTCTGAATCTAAAGTTTGCTTTCGGTTTTTCATCTGGTCATCCAGGTTTTTTATCTCCCGACCTGCGTTTTCGGATTGCTCTTCAGTCATATTTCCTGAATTAGCCTGTTGCTGAAAATAATTATACTTCTGCTGTAAATTTTTAGAAAGCCTCTCCATCTCACTATTTATCGCATCCTCCCTTTTGAGCATTTCAGCCTTCAGATCCTTCACCATATCAAAGTTGGCAGCTAAAGAATCCATCTCAAAATAAGCAATCTTAAAACTACCATTATTGGTTATAGCTCCATTACTTCTTTCCTTGGGCTTTCCGTTCTTATCACTTTTCTCCCCTGCGAAATGTGTAAACAGCAGATATCCTGCTACAAGGGTCAATAGCACATTCCAGATAAGTAAACCATTTTTCATCAAATTCTTTTTTACAAAATAACTACGATTTGGCGGGCAAATATAAGGAATCAGTTACTTTATGAAAGCCTTAACAGGCCTCAATCCGAATAAAAAAAGGAGTAAGATTTTCTTACTCCTTATATTCATTTAATGTCACAGATTTAAGCTTGTGATATTATTATTCTTCCTCATCAAAAGCCATTGCCTCACGGGTAGTTTGCAACAACTCATATTCCTCTTTACTTCCCACAATCATACTTTCAAACTCTCTGAGACCTGTACCGGCAGGTATTGGATGACCTGTGATCACATTCTCCTTCAATCCAAGCATGTCATCTGTCTTACCGTTAATAGCTGCAGAAGAAAGCACTTTGGTAGTTTCCTGGAATGAGGCGGCAGATATCCAGCTTGGAACACCCAGAGAAGCCTTGGTTATACCCAACAAGGTTGGAGAAGATGTAGCAGGTTTTGCATCCCGATACTCAACCAGTTTCTTATCACTACGACGAAGGATAGAATTTTCCTCCCTCACTTCACGCAGACTTACGATCTGGCCTGCACGGAGCTTAGTACTATCACCTATCTCGGTTACTACTTTTTTATCAAAGATGTAATCATTCTCCTCTACAAATTCAAATTTGTCGGTCAGGTCATCTTCCAGAAACCTTGTATCACCCGGATCAACAATGTTAACCTTACGCATCATCTGGCGAACGATCACCTCAATATGCTTGTCATTAATCTTCACACCCTGTAAACGATAAACTTCCTGTATCTCATTCACCACATATTCCTGAACTGCAAACGGTCCTTTGATAGAAAGAATATCGAACGGCGCTATCTGACCATCGCTTAAAGATGCACCAGCTTTTACAAAATCCCCATCCTGTGCCAGAATCTGTCTTGTCAGCGGTACCAGGTATTTCTTTTGCACCCCATCTTTTGCTTCGATAATGATCTCCCGGTTACCTCTTTTAATAGCTCCCATCATGACCACACCATCAATTTCAGAAACTACAGCAGGATTACTTGGGTTTCTTGCTTCGAATAATTCAGTTACACGGGGAAGACCACCGGTAATATCTCTCAGCTTACCAAGAATACGGGGGATCTTCACAATTACCTGTCCGGCTTTAACTTCATCACCTTCTTCCATGATGATATGGCTTCCTGTTGGCAGGTTATATGATTTTTTGTCCTTCCCCTCTACAACTATAGATGGTATCTTGGTTTTGTCTCTTGTTTCAATAACTACTTTTTCACGGTGCCCTGTTTGCTCATCCGCTTCTTCACGGTAAGTAACACCATCAATTACATTCTCAAACTTCACTGTACCATTGATCTCTGCCATGATTACGTTATTAAACGGATCCCATGTGCAGATTACATCACCTTTACTTACTTTCTGACCGTCTTTTACGTTCAGTGTAGCACCGTAAGGGATGTTGTTAGTTATCAGCAAACGATCATTCTTGGTATCAATGATACGAACCTCACCGGTTCGCCCGATAACAACAGGTGTTTTAGTGCCTTCATTGTTTTCAATAATAACAGTACGAAGACCATCAAACTGAATAGTACCGTCAAACTTAGCAGCTAAAGTTGATTCTACAGATGCAGAACCAGCCACACCACCTACGTGGAAAGTGCGAAGTGTAAGCTGGGTACCAGGTTCACCAATTGACTGGGCTGCAATAATACCAACAGCATCCCCCTTCTGAGCGATATTACCACTTGCAAGGTTCTTACCATAACACTTCACACAAACTCCTCTCTTACTCTCGCAAGTAAGTACTGAACGTATCTCTACAGCTTCAATACCTGCGTCTTCGATCCTTTTCGCAATGTCAATAGTGATTTCCTCACCCCCAGAAACGATCAGTTGATCATTCACCGGATCATACACATCGTGCAATGATGTACGGCCTGCGATCCTGTCGCTCAATGGTTCAATAACGTCTTCATTATCTTTTAATGCGGTAGTGGCAATTCCACGTAATGTTCCGCAGTCTTCTTCTGTAATAACAACGTCTTGCGCAACGTCAACCAGACGACGGGTAAGGTAACCTGCGTCAGCGGTTTTAAGGGCTGTATCCGCAAGACCTTTTCTTGCACCATGGGTAGAGATAAAGTAATCCAATACATTCAATCCGCCTTTAAAGTTGGAAAGAATCGGGTTTTCAATGATCTCTGAACCGGTAGAACCAGATTTTCTTGGCTTCGCCATTAATCCCCTGATACCTGCCAACTGTTTGATCTGTTGTTTAGAACCCCTTGCACCGGAATCAAGCATCATGTAAACAGAATTAAATCCTTGTTTATCATTACTCAATTCCCTGATCAATGTTTCTGTTATGCGGGTATCCACACGGCTCCAGATATCTACTATCTGGTTATAGCGTTCGTTGTTAGTGATAAGACCCATATTGTAACTATCCCACACTTCATCAACTTCGCCTTTTGCATTATCCAGCAATTCTTCTTTTACATCCGGAATGATAAGGTCATTAATACTAAATGACAAACCACCCTGGAAGGCTGTACGGAAACCAAGTGTTTTAATATCATCAAGGAACTTCGCAGTTTTTGGAACATTGGTGATCTTAATGATGTCACCAATGATTTCACGAAGATTCTTTTTTGTCAATAATACATTTACGAAACCTACTTCAGCAGGCACATGCTGGTTAAACAGTACACGGCCAACAGTTGTTTCTATCAATTTATGCTCCAGCAATCCATCCGCATTACGGATGTTTGCTTTCACCTTTATCCAGGCATGCAGATCTACCACACCTTCATTGTATGCAATGATAACCTCTTCACTGGAATAGAAAACTTTTCCTTCACCACGAACAGTTTCTGTCGCAGTCGTTTTCTTACCCTTGGTGATGTAATACAGACCAAGTACCATGTCCTGTGAAGGAAGGGTGATAGGTGTACCATTCTGCGGGTTCAGAATGTTGTGTGAAGCCAGCATCAGCAGTTGTGCTTCCAAAATAGCAGCATGGCTCAGGGGCACATGCACCGCCATCTGGTCACCATCGAAGTCGGCGTTGAATGCAGTTGTTACCAACGGGTGCAACTGGATCGCTTTACCCTCGATCAACTTGGGCTGGAATGCCTGGATTGACAGACGGTGAAGTGTTGGGGCACGGTTCAACATTACCGGGTGACCTTTCAAAATATTTTCCAGGATATCCCAAACCACAGCTTCCTTCTTGTCTACCAGTTTCCTTGCAGACTTCACTGTTTTTACAATACCTCTTTCAATCAACTTACGAATGATAAATGGCTTGAATAACTCGGCTGCCATATCTTTCGGCAATCCACATTCATGCAGTTTCAGTTCAGGGCCTACCACGATAACAGAACGGCCAGAATAGTCAACCCTTTTACCTAACAGGTTCTGACGGAAACGACCTTGCTTACCTTTCAATACATCACTGAGTGATTTCAATGCACGGCCACCTTCTGCTTTTACAGCATTTGATTTACGGCTGTTATCAAACAATGAATCCACGGCTTCCTGCAGCATCCTTTTCTCGTTACGAAGGATTACTTCAGGAGCTTTGATCTCTAACAATCTTTTCAGACGATTATTACGGATAATAACACGACGATAAAGATCATTCAGATCAGAAGAAGCAAAACGACCACCATCCAGCGGCACTAACGGACGCAATTCTGGTGGAATAACAGGAATATATTGCATCACCATCCACTCAGGACGGTTAGTTATTCTTGTATTGGCGTCACGAAAAGCTTCCACCACACTTAAACGCTTTAGGGCATCAGCCTTACGCTGCTGAGATGTTTCAGTTGCCGCAGCATTTCTCAGATCAAATGATAATTGATCCAGGTCGATACGCTGCAACATATCATGTACAGCCTCAGCACCCATTTTAGCGATAAACTTATTTGGATCATCATCCGGAAGGTACTGGTTGTCTTTTGGTAAAGTTTCCAGGATGTCAAGGTATTCTTCCTCTGTCAGCAGATCACCAACATTCTGTCCTTTGTCAGCACGGATACCTGTTTGGATAACAACGAATCTTTCATAATAAACGATAGTTTCTAATTTCTTAGAACTTACGCCTAATAAGTAACCGATCTTATTCGGTAATGATTTAAAATACCAGATATGTACAACAGGCACCACCAGTTTGATGTGACCCATTCTTTCACGACGAACTTTTTTCTCGGTTACTTCCACACCACAACGGTCACACACAATGCCTTTATAACGGATACGTTTATACTTTCCGCAAGCACATTCGTAGTCTTTTACCGGGCCAAAAATTCTTTCGCAGAACAAACCATCTCTTTCAGGTTTGTAAGTACGATAGTTGATCGTTTCGGGCTTTAAGATTTCACCGTAGCTTCTTTCCAGAATTGTATCCGGAGAAGCCAAACCAATTGTAATCTGTGAAAAAGCCGCTTTGGGACGATTTTCTTTTCTGATAGCCATATTACGTTTGTCGTTTGTCGTTTAAATTTTTGTTACCAGTCACCGCCCATGGCGGGATCTCACTCTTCATCGTTCAGTTTGCACTATGCTTACTGACGAATCAGCTTATTCGAACTTCAGGTCAAGGCCTAACCCTCTTAATTCATGTACCAATACATTGAATGATTCGGGCACGCCGGCTCTTGGCACATTCTCCCCTTTCACAATGGACTCATAAGTTTTGGCACGGCCAATAATATCATCCGACTTAATCGTCAATAATTCCTGGAGAATATTTGATGCACCGTAAGCTTCCAGTGCCCACACCTCCATTTCTCCAAAACGTTGACCACCGAACTGTGCCTTACCACCCAGCGGTTGCTGAGTAATTAAGCTGTATGGTCCGATTGAACGGGCATGCATCTTGTCATCCACCATGTGGTGTAATTTGATAACATAAATGATACCTACTGTAGCTTTCTGATGGAAACGTTCCCCGGTTTCCCCATCATAGAGGTAAGTGTGCCCATACATTGGAATATCAGCTTGCTTACAGTATTCAGCGATCTCATCAACTGAAGCTCCGTCAAATATTGGAGTAGAAAATTTCAATCCTAATTTTTCGCCAGTCCAACCAAGAATGGTTTCATAAATCTGCCCCAGGTTCATACGGCTTGGTACACCCAAAGGATTTAATACTACATCAACAGGAGTTCCGTCTTCCAGGAATGGCATGTCTTCCTGGCGAACGATCTTGGCAACAATACCTTTGTTACCGTGACGACCAGCCATCTTATCTCCCACTTTCAGCTTTCGCTTAACAGCGAGATAAACTTTTGCCAGCTTCAAGACACCTGCAGGTAATTCATCCCCTATTGAGATATTGAATTTCTCTCTTTTGTAACGACCTAATTCTTCATTGAACTTAATGTTATAATTGTGTAAGAGAGTATTGATCTGGTCATCAACTTTCCTGTC
>CAZTKV010000028.1:17289-19927 GCA_964614285.1 uncultured Chitinophaga sp.
ACTTTCAGGTTTTTACCAAGAGCTAATTCTCCATTTTGTGTGGCATATCCTTCAGTCAGGAAATCTCCCCTCTTTACTTTCTGACCTTTCTTCACAGCAGGTCTCAGGTTAATACAGGTTTCCTGGTTTGTTTTGATGAATTTGGTCAGTCTGTATACTCTCAGATCATCTTCAAAGCTTACTAATTTTTCTGCTTCATCCCTGTCATAACGAACATGGATTTCATTAGCATCTACAAATTCTACCACACCATTACCATCAGCGTGTATCTGGATCCTTGCATCTCTTGCCGCTTTACCTTCTAATCCTGTACCTACAATAGGCACATCAGGTCGCAATAAAGGAACAGCCTGGCGTTGCATGTTCGAACCCATCAGGGCACGGTTGGCATCGTCATGCTCAAGGAATGGAATCAAGGAAGCACTCAATCCAACAATCTGGTTGGGCGCAACGTCCATAAATTCCACATCATTCTTATCAAGGATCGGGAAGTCGCCTGTCTCACGACTTACAATTTTCTCTTCTTTGAAATTACCTTTCTCATCAAGAGGTGTATTTGCCTGTGCAATTTTTGCCAGATCTTCTTCCTCGGCACTCAGGAAACTTAATTCCTTCATGTTCACTTTTCCTTCATGTACTTTACGATAAGGCGTTTCAATAAAGCCCATATCATTGATCTTGGCATGCACACAAAGTGTGGAGATCAAACCAATGTTTGGACCTTCCGGAGTTTCAATCGTACACAAACGTCCATAGTGAGAATAGTGTACGTCACGAACCTCAAAACCAGCTCTTTCACGACTCAAACCACCTGGCCCGAGTGCTGAAATACGACGTTTGTGAGTAATTTCAGAAAGAGGATTTGTTTGGTCAAGGAATTGAGACAATTGAGATGTCCCGAAGAATGAATTGATAACACTTGACAATGTTCTTGCGTTAATCAAGTCAACCGGGGTAAACACCTCGTTATCTCTAACGTTCATTCTCTCACGGATTGTTCTTGCCATACGTGCAAGACCTACACCGAATTGAGCATATAATTGTTCTCCGACTGTACGTACACGACGGTTACTCAGGTGATCGATATCATCAATCTCTGCTTTACCATTAGTTAAGCGAACAAGATATTTGATGATTAAAATAATATCTTCTTTTGTGAGTGTTTTCTTTTCCAGCGGCAAGTCTACGTTCAGCTTACGGTTGATCTTGTAACGACCAACTTCTCCCAAATCATAACGCTTATCACTGAAGAATAATTTGTCAATGATACCACGGGCCGTTTCATTATCCGGAGCATCTGCACCACGTAATTGACGATAGATAAACTGAACCGCTTCCAGTTCACTATTTGATGTATCCTTGTTTAAAGTATTGTAGATGATTGCATAATCCCCACCCACATCTTCACGTTGAATAAACACACTGGCCACTTCCATTTCTGAAATGGTCTCAATTGCTTCTTCATCAAGAACAGTATCCCTCTCCATCACTATTTCGTTTCTTTCAATAGAAACTACTTCACCGGTATCTTCATCCACAAAATCCTCTACCCATGTTCTCAATACCCTTGCCGCAAGACGCTTGCCAACATATTTGCTTAAGGTCTTTTTATCAGTCTTTACTTCATCAGCCATACCAAACAGCTCAAGGATGTCCTTATCTGTTTCGTAGCCAATAGAACGTAACAATGTTGTTACCGGGAATTTTTTCTTACGGTCGATATATGCGTACATCACATTGTTAATGTCAGTCGCAAACTCCATCCAGGCTCCTTTAAAAGGAATAACCCTCGCAGAGTATATCTTGGTTCCGTTCGGGTGAACAGACTGACCGAAGAACACACCTGGTGAACGATGCAACTGGGAAACTACTACCCTCTCGGCTCCGTTGATAACAAAAGTACCCCGGGGGGTCATATAGGGAATGTTACCCAGGAATACGTCCTGAACAATTGTTTGGAAATCGACGTGTTCCTCATCATTACAGCTCAAACGAAGTTTGGCCTTCAGGGGAACAGCATAAGTCAATCCTCTTTCCATACACTCTTCAATGGTGTAACGGGGCGGATCGATAAAATAATCCAGAAACTCCAGTACGAAAATGTTCCGGGTATCAGTAATCGGAAAATTGTCTTTAAACACACGGAACAAACCTTCGATATTCCGCTTGTCCGGAGTAGTTTCTAACTGGAAAAACTCTTTGAACGATTGAATTTGTACTTCAAGTAGATCGGGTGTTTCAGCCAGGTGCTTGATTTTACCGAAATCCACTCTTGAGTTCATTTTTGTTGAAGACATATGCGTAAAACCGGTTTTTACAACGTTGAGGACACACAAATCACATATAGGCTCTCATTTTAGAAAAAACGAAAGTCAATGAAATTCAACTACTTACACATGATTTGGGATGTCAAAATATATTTGGCCAAAATAAAGGATTGCAAAGGTAGGGATTTAAAATTCTCAGCCAAGAAAAGTTTGCTCACAATAACCCGGCCAGAAATACCACTAAGTGGCCATTTTTTCTGATCAGAAGCTGCGGTAATTTGATTGAAAATAAGGTCATGAAATGGAAAGAATTTGCTGCTGATTATCTCAATTTCAGCCGAAAAGACAGGATTGCAATAATTGTTATTCTG
>CAZTKV010000028.1:20027-21983 GCA_964614285.1 uncultured Chitinophaga sp.
TGCTGATTATCTCAATTTCAGCCGAAAAGACAGGATTGCAATAATTGTTATTCTGAGCATGGTTTTAGCCGTATTCTTCCTTCCTGAGGCTTTCTCGAAAAATGCTTCAGTACCCAACAATTCTACCCCTGATACGGCATGGATAACTGCCATGAAAAGGTTAGAACAAAAAGAAGCCGAAAGTTCAGATGAATACCGGCAATACCGGGATGACAATAGTTCAACCTATCAATACGATCGCAGAACCAGCAGTTACCCCGGAAACTCAAAAGGAGAGCTCTTTTACTTTGACCCAAACACTCTTTCACGGGAAGGCTGGTTGAGATTAGGCCTCAGGGAAAAGACTGTCAATACTATTCAAAACTATCTGAGTAAAGGCGGACAGTTTAAAAAGCCGGAAGACCTGCAAAAAATTTATGGCCTGTTCCCTGATGAGTTTAAAAGAATAGCACCTTATATAAAAATTGAAGTGTCAGGTGAAGTAAATACCAACAAAGATTTTACAGAAAAAGCATCCGTCGAAAACCCATCCACAAAAACCTATAGTGCCCGTTATTCCGTAATTGACATTAATTCCGCAGATACCACAGCGCTAATTGCCTTACCGGGCATTGGAAGTAAATTGGCAACCCGGATCATTAATTTCAGAGACAAGCTAGGGGGATATTATTCAGTATCACAAGTAGCAGAAACATTTGGTTTACCAGATTCAACCTTCCAAAAAGTAAAACAGTATCTGAAATTAGGAACTTCTTCTATCAGGAAAATAAATATTAATACCGCAACCGTTGATGAATTAAAGGCGCATCCATATCTCAGATGGGCTATTGCCAATCCAATCGTAGCCTACAGAAAAGAGCATGGTCCATTTTTAAAAATAGATGACATAAAAAAAGTAATGATAGTGACAGACGAGGTTTACAATAAAATAATTCCTTACCTCACAATACACTAAACACAAAAAAGCCCTTCAGTTTATGAAGGGCTTTCAAAAATTATTCAGTAAGGAAATTAAGCAATCTCTACTTCAGCACCAGCCTCTTTCAGCTTAGCTGCGATGTCTTCAGCTTCTGCCTTAGAAACACCTTCTTTGATGTTCTTAGGAGCGCCATCTACTAAGTCCTTCGCTTCTTTCAATCCTAAACCAGTCAGATCTTTAACGATCTTAACTACGTTCAGTTTTGAAGCACCCCCACTTTTCAATACTACATTGAATGCAGTTTTTTCTTCAGCAGCGGCTGCGCCACCACCTTCGCCGCCACCAGCCACAACAACTGCAGCTGCTGCAGGCTCAATACCATACTCTGATTTCAGGAAATCAGCTAATTCCTGTACTTCTTTTACTGTTAAGGCTACAAGGCCTTCCGCTAATGCTTTTACGTCTGCCATTTTGATTAAATTTTTACCGTCTTCACTGCTTAATTTATTTAGCTCCGACGGCGGTTTTAAAAAAATTTGCCTTTATTTACCCTCAGGCCTGGGTGTTATTTTTATCGCCTGCCTGCCGTCAGGCAGGCTTTCGCAATAGAAAAAGTAATTATTCTGCTGTTGCTTCAGCACCTGCTTTTTGCTCATGATGGTGCAATAAAGCAGCCAGCACTCTCTTAGCCGGAGATTGCAACAAGCCGATAACCTCTCCGATAAGCTCATTCTTGGTTTTAATCTGAGTAAGAGCTTTAAGGTTATTATCACCGGTATACACATCACCATTGATGAATGCTGCTTTCAGGACTGGCTTTTCACCATTACTTTCCTTGCGGAAAGAACTGATGATCAATGCCGGTTCTTTAGGATTTTCGGAAAACATCAGCGCTGTTACTTTATGCAGTGAATCATACATACCTGCATATTTTTCACTATCTAATGATTCCAATGCTTTTTTGATAAGTGTATTCTTTGCCACTTTCATTTCCACCTGCTTGTTAAAACATGCACGGCGCAATTTGCCCACCTGCT
>CAZTKV010000029.1:0-1284 GCA_964614285.1 uncultured Chitinophaga sp.
TCAGTCATCAGGTTGGCCATGCCTTTACAATCGCCGTATTTTGATTTGAACACATCCTGTGCGGTGGCCGGAATAAAACCAGCCAGGCCATCCTCAAAAGCGATATACCTGATATTATCCTGCACCCAGTAAAATATGGATTTTACTTTATCGAGATCGTTCGCTTTTCCTTTGGTCAGTTCAGTAACTTTTGCTTTTAATTCATCGGGTTTGTTCACACATTTTTTATACAGGTAGTTGTACCAGTTGTACAGGTCACCCACATCCCCAAAACCTTTTTCTTTTTTCCCGTCGTAGTTAAATGATTTTACAACGAATACCAGGTGCGGATATTGGTATGCAGCGCCGATTGCCCGGGCTTCGTTTTTCATAGCTATCACATTCTGGAGTTTGAATGTGATGATAGTCTCGCCTTTTTCCTGTGTTTTTTGCTTGGTTATTTTGTAGCCGTCAAAATTAAACTCACGGATATCCAGATCAAGCCAATCTGGTATTCTTACCCGTATGATCTTTTCTTTTGCCGGGAACCAGCTATGAAAATAGGCGGAGGTAAGGTACTTGCTGTCGAAATATTTTTTTTCTGTTTCTACCCGGGCAATATCTCCATAGCCGGCAAAGCCGATATTAAAATATTTTACCCGGCTGTCATCGGAGAATATTTCACTGGAGCTGGCAGAGCGGTCAATGGCAAAACCAACATTGTAGTTCTTTTTTATGCCGAACATCCCTTTTCTTTTTTCCAGTTGCTTAAAAGAAGTGATACTGGAAAAAGAATTGTAAAAATCAAAATACTGAATACCGGCTCTTTCCCGGAGGGCCAGAAAATTGATACCCACATTACGGGTGGCTGTTACTACCGGCAGCTTATCGCCACTTCTTCCCCTGTCGAAAGTGAATTCTTCTTCCACCAGTGAGGCGGCTACCCGGTCATCAGGGAATACCTTTTTCATCCGGTTGGCTTCAAAAATATCATCTTCATTTTGGGCAAGAATAAAGCCCGGTATTAACAATGAAATGACCAGAAGTAGTTTCAGGGTTTTAAGCATACAAATAATTATAGCGACAATATAAAAATTGTAGCTGATATTTCTCATACCGCTAGCATTTTTGGATGACAAAAATCAATGCACCAACCAAGCCCAACTTGTTTTAAATTCGCAGAATAACTAATCTGATAATGGCAAGAAAACAGGAAGTATTACATGACGTTGTAATCAAGTTCGCAGGCGATAGTGGTGATGGTATGCAGCTGACGGGCAGCCAGTTTACCAATAATACTGCTCT
>CAZTKV010000029.1:1384-3664 GCA_964614285.1 uncultured Chitinophaga sp.
AACTACGAAGTGATAAAGATGGATGTGACCAAAATGACCCGTGAGGCATTGAAGGACATTACGATGGGAATGAAGGAAAAGGACAGGGCCAAGAATATGTTTGTACTGGGTTTCCTGTACTGGATGTATAACCGGGACATGGAAAACACTATCAATTTTTTGAAAGAGAAGTTTGGAAAGAAGCCTGATATCCTGGAGAGTAATATTAAGGTATTGCAGGCCGGGTATAATTATGGTGATACTACGGAAACCTTCACCACCACTTATTCAGTGGAAAAGGCCAAAATGGAGCCCGGTTCTTACCGTTCTATTATGGGTAACCAGGCAGTGGCTTATGGGCTTATCGCCGCTTCTCAAAAAAGCGGGTTGCCATTGTTTCTTGGCTCATATCCCATTACGCCGGCCTCAGATATCCTGCATGACCTTAGTAAGTATAAGCATTTTGGCGTCCGTACTTTCCAGGCCGAAGATGAGATAGCCGCAATCACTTCTGCAATTGGGGCAGCATACGGCGGAGCATTAGGCGTAACAACCTCCAGTGGTCCGGGTATTGCATTAAAAGGAGAGGCAATGGGATTGGCGGTGATGCTTGAAATTCCGTTGGTGATTATAAACATTCAGCGGGGTGGTCCATCCACTGGTTTACCAACAAAAACAGAACAGAGTGACCTGATGCAGGCTTATTACGGTAGAAATGGTGAATGTCCTATGCCAATTGTTTCTGCTTCCACACCTACTGATTGTTTTGATGCAGTATATGAGGCAGTAAGAATTTCTGTTCAGCATATGACACCCGTTATTTTTCTAAGTGATGGATATATTGCCAACGGTGCTGAACCATGGAAGTATCCGCAATCAAAAGATTTGCCTGAAATAAAAGTAAGTTTCAAAAAAGCATTGGCCGAAGGAGAAGAAAAATTTACACCTTATAGGAGGGATGAAAAGCTGGCAAGACCATGGGCTGTGCCGGGAACAGCAGGTCTTGAGCACCGCATCGGTGGATTGGAAAAGCAAAATATTACCGGTAATGTAAACTATGAACCGGAGAACCACCAGCTGATGGTAAAGATCAGGCTGGAGAAAGTAGACAAGATCGCCGATTATATACCGGAGCAAAAATTGGACAGCGGACCTGAGAAAGGTAAGATACTGGTATTGGGCTGGGGGTCTACCTATGGAGCTATCAAATCGGCTGTAGCAGAATTGCAATCACAGGGCCATGCGGTAAGCCATGCACATCTTCGGTACATCCGTCCTTTCCCAAAAAATCTTGGCCAGATCATTAAGAATTTTGATACCGTTTTAATACCTGAAATAAATAACGGTCAGCTTATCAAGATCATCCGTGATGTATATATGGTAGACGCAAAAGGATACAATAAAATCATGGGAGTACCTATCACCAAAACAGAACTGGTGATGAAACTGGAAGAAATGCTGGGCCGATCAAATTAAAGAAGTTTCTGAATAGTTGAAATCCACCGGTTACCGCTGGTGGATTTTTTGTTTCTGGCAGGTTGCAGATTAGTTATTTTCAGATCAAATTTTATTAGTATGAGAAAAATGCTCTTCCTTCTGTTGTGCTTCCAGCTGGTAATGGTATGCACTATGCAGGCACAGGAAAATACTATCCAAAAGGAAAAATACAACTGGGGCAATGGTACACAGGACACTACTGCTGGTTATGCACAGGCCGTAAAAGTGGATAATGTCATTTACATATCCGGTACGGTGGCAAGGGACGTAAACCCGGAAGGGATAAAAAGAGTGTATGACGCACTGGAGAGAACACTGAAAAACTATGGAGCTACTTTTCAGAATGTGGTAAAGGAAAACCTGTACACTACAGATATAGAAGCAATGAAAAGATATAATGATGTGCGGAAAGCATATTATAAGAACGATTTTCCTGCCGCTACCTGGGTGCAGATACCAAGATTATTTATGGCTGATGCAAGGCTTGAGATTGAATTGATAGCGTACTTGCCAAAAAAATAATGGGAACCATTAGTTCCCATTATTGTAAAAAAGTTATTTGTTCAGTGAATACTGCTATTAACCCGGAGTGTATACTTCACCTGCTTCGGGTATCATGCCGGCTATTGCAAATGCGATCATAGTAATAATAAGGCCATACATGAAAATATTGTAAGCGATACGCAGCAGCCTGTATTTTTTTGCCAGTACCACACCAAGGAAATAGTTATCCTTTACAATACTACCGTACAGGTAATTCTTATCATTCAGCATTTCCAGCATGGCCCAGTCATAATCCTGCAG
>CAZTKV010000029.1:3764-12515 GCA_964614285.1 uncultured Chitinophaga sp.
ACAGGTAATTCTTATCATTCAGCATTTCCAGCATGGCCCAGTCATAATCCTGCAGGCTCATTTTATAAAAATTTCCGAAGAATAACAGATTGGTTTTCTTATTGCGGATATCTTCTTGTGTAAAAGTGCCATGATTTACATTGGGCCGGGTAGCCAGTATGGCAAAAACGATCACCACTACACAAAGAGTAACTAATAAAATAACAGGAATCTGCAGATTCGGATTTTTTTGAAGCTCAGTAAACAGTGAAGAAATAACAATAGAGAGTATGATCGCATTTACAGAGATGAGTATATTGGCTTTTGAATCGGCCATCTGGCTCAGGTTGTTTTGTGTTTGCGCCATAATACGGAATACCGTATTGATACCTCTTTCCGTTTGATTCTCTTTTGCTTTTTTTGCTTTGGCTTCGGCAGCTGCCTGGTCATTCAACTCGGGTTCTTTGCCTTTTTCTTTTTTTTCTTTTTCCTTTTTTTCTGGTTTGGCCATATCTTCTGGTTTTTTTTCTTTTAATTCAACCAGGTACTTTTCTTTTACAGGCTGGAGATTTTTTTGTCCATAGGGGGTAAAATACTTGTGTGCTTCCAAAAATGCGATATTGTTCTGCCGCCATTCCTTTTTTGAAAGATCTTCGCCACCAAATTCTTTTAGTTCTTCCCTTAATAAACGGCTCTTTTCTTTAAAATTATCTGCACCTAAATGAAACAGGTCGGCATCGCATATTATTTGCTCGATCGGAGTAACAGGATTTTGAGGCATCCGGGTCGCAATGATGCATCCTGTGACTTTACTGATCAACTCTCCGGTTATGCCATGTGCATTCAAAAAATCAACGGCATGTTGCACACTTACACTTTCATGATCTTTTGCCTGGCCGGCACTATAGCCTGTATCATGAAACCAGGCGGCTATATACAGCGCCAGCTTGTCTTCTTCGGCCAACTGTATATTTTCCGCTATCTTTTCACAGGCGGCCACCACTTCCCGGGTGTGCTGAAGCGTATGAAATGTAACAGATTTGCCAACCCTGGTCGTAATAAGGTTGGAAGCAAAGTCCTGGGCATCTTTCAGAAGAGCAGCCTGATTTTCCATCGTGTTATACAGATAACTTTTAATAAATTTAATAAAAATTAAAAGAATGAGATTTTTTAATTTATCGTTCCCATTCTGTTTTCTGGCTTTATTGTTCTGCATCATGCTATACGCCTGTAAAGGGGAAAACCCCCGTGCAATAAAATCGCCGCCGCATTATAATTTTTCTGAGGTGGTGATAGAAAAACTGGATTTAAAGCTTAAAGAAATATCTGGCCTGGCATGGGATAACCGGAACGATGAATTCGTGGCCCATTATGATGAAGCGGGAAAAATATACTATCTCGACAAAGAAAAAAAATCCATCAAAGCAGAATATACTTTTGGTAAAAAGGGTGACTATGAAGATATAGTGCTGGTCAACAGTGTGCCCTATATTTTACGAAGTGATGGAATGATCACCAAAGTCATTAAGGACAGCACCGGTAAAGTGTACGGCCAGGAGATAGGTAAACTGGGTATTACCGGTACCAATGATTTTGAAGCCATGTACTACGACCCTGCCCGCAATGCATTGGTACTTATCTGTAAAAACTGTGAAATGGATAATAAATCATCAGTAAGTACTTTTGCTTTTTACCTGGATTCAACTGGATTTGATAACAGCCCGCTGTTTACTATTGATGCGGATGAAGTGAGAAATCTTTCTCCTCACAAAACATCAAAATTTCAGCCTTCAGCAGCTGCCATACATCCTGTATTAAAAAAACTGTTTATTATTTCATCTGCCAGTAATCAGCTGGCAATTGCCGGGCTAAATGGCAAAGTAGAAACCGTTACCGAATTGGGTAAGAAGTTATTTCCACAGCCGGAAGGATTGACCTTTAAATCAAACGGCGATATGTATATCTCCAACGAAGGCATAACAGGTAAAGCTACTATCCTACGGTTTGTTTACAAACCGTGATTCTATTTTCTGAATAATAAACAGACAGGCTATAAGCCATAAAAAACCAATTAAGAGACCGGCCACTACATCAGTAGCATAATGAACCCGCAGGTATATACGGCTAAAACCGATAGCAAGAATCAATGCGGAAAGGAAAATAATGAGAGAATTCTTTTGCCATTTGTTTTTACTACTCACTATAGTAAACCAGATCAGTAATCCGTAAAAAGCCATGCTCATAAAAGCATGCCCGCTCGGAAAACTAAAATTAGTAATGCCTGCCACCAAAGGATCAGGAGGACGCTGCCGCTGCAGCAGGTTTTTCAGAAGTGACATAAGTCCAAGGCTGCTCAAAGAAACAAAGAGCACTCTCCATGCCATCCATTTTTTCTTTAGCAATATAAACACCAGAATCAACAACAGGTTTGCCGGTATAAGAAAACTGTGTTTACCCAGAAATGAAATAAAAGTCATGACCCGGGTAGTACCGGAAGCGATATAAGGTGAAATAGCTTCAAAAGCTTCCTGGTCAATAGACGGTTCATTATTAAAGAATACAGAAGAAAAAATGAAGGATAACAATACAGTGGAAGAGATAACAGATCCGGCGACTATCTTATTGCCACCGTATATTTTTTTGACTGACTTCATACCAGTAAAGCCAATATTAGTAAGAATAATTGATGCGCTTGGCCAGAGTAAAGTTAAATACCCTTTCTTTTTCAGAAAATCCGGCATTGGCCGATATAACGAAGAGATTAAATGGCATGAAATAAAGGCCACCGCCATATCCTCCATGCCAACGGGAGGATCGTTCACCCGGAAGCCAAACCCTGCCGGCATCATAGAAAGCGGTCAACCCAACCTGGCCAGGTAGTACATTAGAGCTCATGCCAAAGAGTTTTATCCTTAACTCAAGGCCACTGTACAAAGAAGAAGTACCGGCAAACCTGTTTTTTCTAAAACCATACAGGTTATTACCCGAGCCAAGTGTAAGTGCCTGAAAATATTCATAGTTCTTACTGAAAATATGCCCGCCGCCAAATTTTACAACGGCTACAAATTTTGCCGGATCAGTAAAGCTGGCATACACGGACATATCAGAGGTAAAAGCAGTGTAGTTGTGATTGCCTTTTTTAAGTCCTGTTGCAGAAGCAAATTCAGTTTTCCAGTGCATACCGCGGGTGGGGAACAAGTCATTATTACGGTTATCCACCAACATCATAAACTTAGCGCCCAGGTAATCTTTTTTACTATAAATAGTGGCTGAATCAAGCCCATTTTGAGATGGTTTACCAAAGAAATTATTCCTGTTGTCAGCAATATCGTTCCGGTAGCTATAAAAATAGGGGCCGGCAAAGAGATGCAGCTTTTCAAAAAATCTTTTTCTCAATAAAGCAGTTGCTTCAAACTGTTTGAACCTGCTTTGATAAAAATCCTTTGGTTTTGAGAGGTCAATCCCGGAGTTATTACCCAGGCCAAAGAAATTTCTTATTGCCGGCGTGGAATAATTGATATTAACTATCAGGTCAGTTTTCCGGGTGATATGATTAAACTCTCCGGTATAATTAAACTGCCAGGCCTTCCGGGTAACTGCATACAATACTGAAAATCTTTGATCACTTGCATAAGGCAGGTTCCTGAAACCATAAGTTCTTTTTGAAAAAGCAGATCCGATCCAAAATCCATCATCAGTGTTTTGACCAAAATGAAGTTGCGGGAAACGGGTTGTATTATAGTTGAAACCAAATATGTCTTTATCATTCACAGGAGCGTCATTGGAAAAACGGTTTTTTGCGTGGCTTTTGTTTTTGATGTGGTTTCCGCCATCCCTAAGGTCATATAGTAACGTTTCTACATGTCCTTTTATATCAAAAGTATCATATCCTTTTCCGCCTATGATACGGATCTTAATTCTTGATTCGGCATTTTCTTCAATTTCAAACAGGTCATCATCATGCAGGCCGTACAGCCTTATTTCTTTTGTTACAGACGGGTCGAAGACCCGGCTGTACATGACAAAGCTGGTATCGCTCTTCTTTGTTCTTGCATATACTTTTACCTGCAGGCCATTGCCATAATTGCTGACCTTAAAATATTCTTTCTTATTGCTGCCAAGGATATTTACTTTTTTGGAAATGAAATGATAGTACCTCATTCCTTCTGTAGAAAGAAGGTTGCGGCGGCTGATCATTTTTTCAGCAATAGTGTTTCCGCTGATCCGGGCAATTTCAGGAGGTAATTCATTTATTGATTTGCGGATAACAGAATCGGTAAGTTTCTGACCTGTTTCTGTTATAATAGTTTTCCATTCATCGGCATCCAGGTCAGTAAGGAAAAGACGATCAAAATCTTTTGCACTATACCCGAGCCAGTCTATTTTAGGAATATCATGCCTGAATCCTTTCAGGAAAGGCAGGGCTCTGCGGCTTAATCCTTTTAGCAAAAAGCCATCAGAATAGAAATAGGCCTGGTCCCGGTCACGGGGAATAGGATAGTAAATCTTACCCTTTCCTGTGTCCACACTTCCCCATCTCCATTGATCAAGATGACGGTCAAAATCACCCACTACTATATCAAGCAGTCTTGCTTTTAATACTTCCTCCTGTATGGGGCGGTGATCGTTTTCTTCCAGCATCTTGTCGAAAAACTTTGCCGTTGTTTTGGTTTCATCGGTTTCCTTGGAAAGATTTATTTCTTTAGGCGCCTGGTGAAAGAGCCGCCTGATCAATTTCATCTCCAGGCTGTCATTTACGGCATTTCTTTCTTCCAGCATGCAAACTTTATTAGCGAAAGTTGTTCTGTAAACACCGAAAGCAGGATCGTCCGGAACAAAGAAGAGCTTAGGATGCGGAGCTGCAATATCCAATGCATCTGCCAACGGCGGAATAATTAATGGCGCATAAGGATAAGATGCGGAGTTTAATTCCAGTGCGATGTCTTCAGCAAAAGTTCCTCTCAGGTTTTTGGGAATAGCCCTTGTTGCCAGTTTATCCACTGTCCGAAGCATCCAATCTTTTCCATTTTTATCTCTCAGCCGTAAAGATTGTGTTTGCTTTCCTCCGCCAAGACTTATTATGGAAAGACCACCTTTTTCTTCACTGATCTTGAAAACTTTCATCTCTACCGGGGTCGACCATTCAGTACGATAATTATTCCCGATGATAAATCTCTTAAATCCTGTTGCAACAGGAAAATTGTTACTTGCCGGCCTTGTCACTTTGTCTTTACTGAGATCATCAGTAGTTGGTGTTGTTATACTTACTAATTGCTCTTCCGTTGCAGCGGAAAAACTCAATAAAGGCTCATGGTATTTTTTTACTACAGAGTCGGATACGGTATAGAATGAAATGTAAACATTTTTAGTAGTAGATATCTCCATCACAGCAAAACCTTCTGAGGTGGAATTGAAAAAACTATTCTTGTTTTGAGAAGTACGATTTTGTTTACAACCGCCACCGCTGACGATATAGTTATAATTGTTTTCTTTTATCAGCTGCAGGTTATGATCATGGCCTGATACGAATACGATATTTTTGGAAAGAGGCTTAATGGCGTCCGACACCTGGTCAATCATATTAGTGTAATTGGGGTGTTTAGTATCCTGCGGTGTGCCAAAAACGCTTCGGGCAATCGGGTAAATAGAACCGATAACCGGTAAGGGGATATACAGGTTCTTTCGAATATCAGTAAGAGGGAAGATATGCTGTTTGATAGTATAATACCCGCCGTGCATCCCGTTGCTTTTAAAAGGATGATGACAAGCGAGAATAATTAGTTTTTTGGCGTTGCGGGCTGCTATATCGCTTATCTGGGTAACTAATTCTTCTTTTGTTTTGCAGGAGCAGTCAGATTCTATTTCAGGTTTATCATAAGGATGCAGCCACCATTGGCTGTCGAACAGAATAAGAGCAATGTCGTTACCAATAAGTATTTCTTTTGGTCCGGGGCAACCGTCTTTAGGGAAAAAGTCCACATTGGGTTTCTGTAAAAATTCAATATAGAGTTGCTGTCTTATGATAGCATCAAGGCCACCCCTGCGTCCATTGTCCCAATCATGGTTACCAGGTATCATATAAACTTTTGCCGGAGTACCATCAGCTATAGAGACCTGTGAATCGAGAATTGCTTTCCCTCTTGTATACTGAAGGGCATATTGGTCATCCGGCAGTCCCGTTTTATAAAGATTATCACCCAGGAATAAGATAGTGGTCTTATTATCAAGGGTAATATTTTTCTTTACTGCATCCACCACCGGGTGTCTGCCATTAGTAAGCTGACCAGCATCACCAATTAATATAATCCGCTGAGCTATAGTATCTGTTTGAGCTTTCAACGACAGGGTCAGTAAAAAGGACAGCCCTATAAAACCGATATTTTTTTTATTAAACACCCGAGTAACTGATCTTGATTAAAGCATAAATAAACATGGCAAATGACGGTACTGGTGAAAGCCGGTAAGGCTAGATAGCATAGGCTGCCCCGATATAACGTAACCTGCTCAAATAAAGTTTTCAATTTACATAAAACTTTGCCCTCAATAACGGGGAATTTGTAAAAAAATGGCCAAGCCTGTGATTTCAGACCAGACAGGCAGCCTGGAAAAGGCAGAACCCACAGATTCTGCTTTTCCTGCCGATATGTATTAATATTTTATCCATTATTTAAAAAAGTGTATCTTTTACAATCAGGACTTAAGGTCCCCAACCTCAAAACAAACCATCAAAAACTGCAACCATGAGATCAACGAAACTGCTACTATTTGCATGCTTTTTCGTGCCGCTGCATTATTGTTCAGCACAGAAAGCCACTGATTCTACCGCCGCAAAGGCATCAACATTCAGCACCAGCGGAGGACGCATATTCTGGATGGGCGCTAACTATCGAAAAGAATGGAACACCCCTGTAAAAGCACCAGTTCTAAACCTTGCTACTGAAGGTGGAGGGCTTACCCCTGTTAAAAGAGGAGGAGGAAAGCAAACCAAATCACTTCGGCTGGAAGGTCCTGATGGCCGGCAATATGTCCTTCGGTCTATTCAAAAATTTATTACTGAAAAAACACTTCCCGGTGATCTGCAAAGTGAAGCGGCAGCTGACCTTGTTTCAGACGGTGTTTCTGCTTCTTATCCTTATGCTTCTTTGTCAGTTATTCCACTGGCAGAAGCGGCCGGTATTCCGTATGGAAAAGTAAAGCTTGTATATGTCGGAGATGACCCAAGGCTGGGAGAACATCGTAAAGACTTCTCTAATATGCTGGCTACGCTGGAAGAAAGGGAGCCGGCTGGTATTAAGAAAGTATATGATACAGATGAAGTGGCGGAAAAACTGGAAAAAGATAATGATAACACAGTTGATCAGCTTTCCTTATTAAAGATCAGGATACTCGACATGTTTGTTATGGATCTTGACAGGCATGAAGGCCAGTGGCTGTGGGGAGCCAATGATATCAATGATGGAAAAGGAAAACAATTTTTCCCGATAGCTAAAGACCGTGACCAGGCTTTTTATATCAACCAGGGAGTTTTGCCATCACTTGTAAGAAAAAGGTCGCTTGTTCCTCAATTGGAAGGCTTTAAAGCGGAAGCAAACAATATCGGCAGGTTTAATTTTGCAGCCAGGAATCTCGATCGGTTTTTTCTGAACCAGTTAACTGAACAGGACTGGAAGCAGGCCGTTGAGAAATTTATTTCTCAAATGACAGACGAAGTGATTGACAGGGCAATGGCACAACAGCCAGCTGAAATAAGAGGTATTTCTGCAAATAAAATTGCACAAACGCTTAAAGACAGACGAAAATTCCTGGCAGCTGAGGTGATGGAGTATCATCGTTTTATTTCAGAGATCGTTAATGTAACGGGAAGCGATAAAAAAGAATTATTTGATATTAACCGGAATGAGGATGGTTCTTTACTGGTTCAGGTGTATAAGATCGATAAAGATGGACAAAAATCGGTTAAGATGTATGAAAGGAAATTTGATCCTGCTGTTACAAAAGAAGTCAGATTATATGGTATGGATGGAGAGGACAAATTTCAGATAAATGGAAGTAATGATAAGATCAAATTACGGTTGATAGGGGGCGGAGGCAGTGATGCATTTGATAATACAGCAAAATCTCAGCGGGGTATTCTTTTATATGATAAATTAAATGGAGGCAATACAGTAAAAGGACCGTTTAAAAACAGGATGGCTAATGACACCATCGTTAATTCTTTTGAAAGGATATATTATAAGTATCCTTATCAATCTTTTTTTGGTACAATAGGTTTTAATCCTGACGATGGTATATCACTTGGACCAACTTTCAAGATCATCCGCCATGGATTCAGAAAAAATCCTTACAAGTCATTGCACCAGTTTTCGGGTAAGTATGCTTTTTCCACTAAGGCTGTAAATATCCGGTATAACAACGAGTTTATTGGTGTAATGGGTAATAATACCGACCTGGTGATGGATTTTGATTACAAAGGCCCTTTTACCACTACCAACTTCTTTGGGTATGGTATGAACTCAGTATACGATAAGACACAACCGGGTAAATTCAGGTTCTATCGTGCCAGGTATGATCTTGGAGATTTTAGTATCCAGTTCCGTCACCGTTTTTCTGACAAAGTATCTTTCCTCTTTGGCCCCACATTCCAGATGTATCATATGGAGGCTGATGACAAGCTGAATCAGCAAAGGAATATCGTATTGAATACAGCGGCTATCGGCCTGGACCCGGCTAAGGTGTTCAAAAGGCAGAGCTATTTTGGAGGATTATTTTCTT
>CAZTKV010000029.1:12615-16064 GCA_964614285.1 uncultured Chitinophaga sp.
CTGGACCCGGCTAAGGTGTTCAAAAGGCAGAGCTATTTTGGAGGATTATTTTCTTTTATTGTTGATACAAGGAACAGTAAAGTACTGCCCGACAAGGGAATTAACTGGGTGAGCAGTGTCCGTTATCTGGATGGATTGAACGATAATAGCTACGATAATGTGACACAATTGAACAGTAGTTTTACTTTTTATTTCAATTTACTTCCTTCATCGGGACGATTGGTATTGGCTAACCGGGTGGGCGGTGGTATAAACCTGGGAGATGGGTTTGAGTTTTTCCAGGCCCAATACCTGGGTAATGAAGATAACCTGAGAGGGTATCGTCAGCAAAGATTTGCGGGTAAATCGAAATTTTTTAATCAAACAGAATTACGCTTTAAAATTGCTGATTTTAAAACCTATCTTTTCCCGGGATCAATTGGTATAGGCGCCTATTATGATGTTGGCAGGGTTTGGCTGAAAAATGATTTTATTGAAAAGTGGGCCTCAGGATATGGCCTGGGTTTATGGGTTTCACCGTTGCGCCGGATATTATTATCCTTTGTTTATACAATGTCAGAAGAAGATAAACTGCCATTAGTAACACTGGGCTGGAGATTTTAAATTACATAAATCATTAATTAACAACAGGGCCTTTTCAATTGAAAAGGCCCTGTTGTTATAAAGTCAGTTGCTAATTTGTTGCTTTATGTTGCCGGATCTGTGGGGATAAGCAAAATCATTTTCCTTTCAGCAACTGTTCGTCAGTAACGGTTGAAAGTGGAGGAGACTTAATTTCAGTCGTTTCGTTCTCGAATAATACATCCACCCGCAATGCTTTTAAACCTATCACACCCTGTAATTCTTCCAGGTCATGTTTTTCAATAGTAGGTTTTAATAAGCCTTTGCTTTGCAGGAACTCAATATACTCAATGTATTCATTGGCATCTTTAGCCTGTGAATACACTATAGCTATCTTGCCCGGCTGTGTAAGGCGTTCGGTGGTATCTTTAATACGTACCTTATCAATTCTTTTTTTCACAATTTCATAGCGGGTATTATAAGTTCCATCCACATCAAATTTTCGTTCCTCGGTACGGAAGCTGATCGACAGAGGTTGACTGTGTGCAAGGATAAGCTGGGTAGTACGCAGTACATGGCTTAGTTCACTTTCCAGCTTATGGGTTACCCTGGCTGCTTTAGTAATAACAGTGAGCTGCCACATTTTCATATTCCGCAGGTATATTTCATCAAACTTTTTTCTTGGGCTTATAGCCTGGCCAATAAAAATGTTGAACTCAAGTCCATCAGTAATATATCTTTCAAAATAGTGAGGATATACTTTTTGGGCAGCAGCTTGTTCTTTATCTATAAACCTGGCCAGTGTATCATTGATCATTGACACACTGTTCTCGTAATCCTTTCGGTGTTTGTATAACATACCTAATTGCGGATCGAGGGAAGAAAAATATTCCTCTATCTCATGTTTTACTGCAGGTTCTGTGTGACGTAAGTGATTAAAAACCGAAATTACCTGTCCCTGTAAAAAATCATACACATTTAATTCTTCTTCTGATTGCAGTATGTCAGAAGCTGCAGCAATATGCCTGTCTATCTTGAATTCGATCTCCTGCAATAAAGGGAAAGACATAGCGGACTGGGCTTTTCTTACTACTTTCCTGGCCAGCTCCAATTGCTCCAGTATATCCAGTTGAATAGACTGGGAACGGGCTGTTGATGAACCTCGTATATCTATGGCCCCATACAGGGGGAATACATCTTCGAAAACAATGCGTTCTATGCCCGCATCTTTTTTTTCATGCAGACTTACAATATGATTCAGTGAAGCTTCTGTGAATTTCCATTCAACAGCTGGTTGCACCGCCGTAAATTTTTTCTTTATCATCCGGTCAATCTGGTTATTCAGTTGTTCCAGGCTTTTTTCCAGACTGAGTGTAAACAATGGTAATGCGGCTTCTATTTTACTGATATGCTCAGGTTTCAGGTATCCTGGTTCCCTGGAACTGATCTCCAGCATACCCAGTAAATCATTCCGTTGCTTCAGGGGGCATATAATAATGCTACGACTGCCAGCTTTATTATAATATGACAGGCATTGTACCTCACCAAGAATTTCTTCATTCAGCGTTTCATACAAAACCGGCTGGTGATTATCACGGAAGAGTAATTTGCAATAGTCACTTATTTCTTCTTTTTCCGAAATACTATTCAGATGCCGGAATAAAAGACTATTACTATTGTGGAGGTCCGAATAAACGTAATGTCCGTTTATTTTAAAGAAAGGAGTAAGGCCAATAGTCACATCCTTTAACCCTATCAGGTTTTGAATATGTCTTTCCAGTTCCGTGTAGGCTGTAGTATCTGAAACGGCACTAAAATCAAGTAGCTTGTTCTTCATTTCAGCTATCACAGCTTGTTCTGTAATATCATTGATCCTCATAACTGTTAATCCTTCGAAAACAAACTTTTCGAGTGGAATCTGCTGCATCAGTTCTTCAATGGTCAACAGGCGGTTATTAGTGTAATCCAAAATACTTTTTGGCATAGCCGGCATCTCATCAACAGGTCTTACATCAATAAAGCGACCGTCCAGCCGGAGTTCCATGTACCTGGCAAGACCGGTTTTCTCATCTTTATATGGATAAACCGATTTGGAGGTTTCGGAACTGGTATATCCCAGGTATTTTTTAAGAATCAAACCATATGCGAAATGCAGTTTTTCATTATTGAGTGTAGAAGCAGCATCGTCTCTTATTACAATTTCATTGCTATCCTTTTTTACCAGGGTACTTTTAAATAGAGGAGAAGCGTAAACAGCCTGGTTTTTAAATGGGAAAGAGATGCCGTACATATAATTGGCAGTAGTGGGCGGGAAAACAGCAGACAGAAGTTCTTCAATCAACTCACTATAAGGGTGTAAAACACTAAGGTCTGTTATATTCTGTAGTAATTCCGGATGAGATTCAAATTCCCTAACCACATTGCCGTACAGCTTCAGCATGCCGGGATTACCCTCTGCAATATTTTTCTTCAGGGCATTTACAAGCGGTCTGAATGATAAGTGACTATTAAAAACAGGTTCAGAAAGATTTGGTGTGCCGCCTGTCATAAACTGGTTGTTTAGTTGGTTATATAGCTGGCACGGACTTTCGGTATCAGGTACTGTAAAGCTAATAAATATGATCTGTTTTGTAACAGCCTGCCGGGTCCTGGTCTAATTAAAGAAACAAAGTACGGATGAATGCACTAAATGCCAATTAATTACAAAAGCGAGGAGGATATTTAGCTAAGTGAAATATCAAAGCAGAGAGTCTACCTCCGCTGTCTGCCCAATGTTATACCCACTTTTAGCTCAATAGTAAAGAAAGCATCTTTATCCTTTGGATCTCCCCGATGGTAGGCGGGATTGGTAATATGCCCGGGATCAACCTCAGCTCTTCTGTCAAATA
>CAZTKV010000029.1:16164-21836 GCA_964614285.1 uncultured Chitinophaga sp.
CCTTCGGTACTCAATGGTTGCAGGGAGTACCATTGACCATTAAGATTTGCCTGGGGATCAAATGAGAAATAGCCAACACCTGCTACAACATAGGGAGACAGGAATGGTGGCTCCTCATCTCTATTGTAATAGTTTTTGAAGAAAAGTGGATGAACTTCTATTCCAAGTTGGATATCTGTTATCCTGCTTTTGAAGCTGAGGTTTCGCTCATACCTGCCAAAAGTGGTTTCTTTTACATCTTTCAATATGCTGTCATATGAAACTACTTGTCCAAATGTTCCCTGTAGCCGAAGGCCAATCACACTTCTGTAGGTAGCAATGACATGAAGTCCGAAACCGGGTTTGGAATTTTTCCAGTTTAGGTCTTTAATGAAATTCTTACCAATACCTTTTTTGCCTCCCAGGTCGGTAAACGCATTCATGATGCCAAATGAGCCACCAAGCTCAAATACTACATCATTGTCATAATATTTGTCGTTGAAAAAGTAGTACTGCCCCTTTACAGATTGACACACTAAAAAAAAGCAAAGCACTCCAGCCAGGTGAAATTTCCTCATCCTCAAACAAATTTTCTTTTTTTGCTAAAAGGCTTTGCCAGAGGATATGGTTATGTATTCTTTGAGGGTAAGAAAAAAAGAAAGTAAATGTATTGAATTATAGGTATTAACAAAGTTTAAATTATTGTTTTCCTTCTGATAATTCATTGTAGCGATATGATCTGCCTGAAGGAAATCAATACAAATGTCATTTAGACTAACTGATTCGCATTAAACGTTTTACGGCATCTTCATCACACTTATCACTTTTTGGAGCGATTTGTTTTGTAACCGGATAAAGTAAACCCCGGAGGCCAACCCGTCATTATAAATGTCAACATTGTAAGTGCCGGCTGTATACTCCTGGTTAGTCAATACCTTAATCACCCTGCCTAATGCATCTATCTGTTGTATCATCGTATGTCCACCAGTGGTAGAGAACTGAATTGTAGCAGAAACTGTATAAGGATTAGGCCACATCTTCAGCAACAGGTTGTTTGAATTGTTATTAGTATCATCGGGATCATCTGGTATACCACATGGCCCGGTGATCAATGGTAAAGACTGGTAGTTTTGCAGCATTATAGTATTTAAAGCAGGTTGTTTGACACAAAACCACTGTTCCATTACCGAAGCATACACACTTCTGAAGTCATATTGGAACGGAATATTATTTACCACCTGTATATCTGCAGGTATATCCGGGCTATTTCCTAGTATTCCTTTTTTGGCATGCTTGCCAAACATGATCAATGGGGCAGCAGCACCATGATCAGTACCAAGGCTGGCATTTGATTTGATCCGGCGGCCAAATTCAGAATAAGTCATTCCCATCACCCGGTCGTCCAGTCCCATCAATTCCAGGTCTTGCTGAAAGGCACTGATACCTGAAGAAAGATCTTTCATTAGTTTGGCATGAAAACCTGTTGTTGTATCGCTGGCATTTACCTGCCTTTTATGTGTATCAAACCCTCCCATGGTAACGGTATATACCCTTGTTTTCAAACCACCTTTTATCAAACGGGCAACGATCTTTAATTGTTCTGCCAACCCATTATCAGTGGGGTAAGTTGCCATTGTAGCGGCCCTTTGGTATGCTGCCCGGATAATATCAGAGTATATTTTGGTTTTTTCGGAAACCACACGGAGAAACTTCAATTCTTTGTTAGCTGGTGGAGCGTTGAGCGGATAATCAGAAAAGGGATTATCAAACGTATAGATCTTTTCAGGGTTTGTAATAGATAAGCCCATGGAGTAAATAGAACCCTGCATCATCAGGGTTGGAAAGTTGCTGATCTGTATAGCCAGCGGATCAGGCATGGTTGCATCAGGATATGCATCCGGATAACCAGGGTACTCACTTTCCAGGTAGCGGCCCATCCAACCTGTTCTTACTCTTTGACGGCGATCCGTTCTTGTATCGCCGCTGTTCCATATATCAGTTGCCCTGAAGTGTGAGAAATTGGGATTTTCGTAGCCTACTGATTGTACAATATTCATTTTACCATCGTTAAACATATTCTGCATCGCTGTCATGGCAGGATGCAGGCCCGATTTATCGGTACCGTCCAGTCGCAATACCTGGCTTTGTGGAATGGCAACATTGGTCCTTGCATTATAGTAGTTACCGTATACATCTAGTGGGATCACCATGTTCAGTCCATCATTGCCACCGGATAACTGAACAAGTACGAACACATGGTCAGTATCTGTCAATGTTTGTTCGAGCAATCTTGCCAGGTCACTCTCTGCACCCTGGGCAGTAAATGAAAAGCCATTTAATAATGCTGGCATAGTAACTGCCACTGGTACGGTATTGCGTAAAAATTTTCTCCTGTTCATACTCTGGTTTTTAACATAGTTTAAATTAATGCTGCTATTGCCGGTTGATCATTAACATAAATGAAACTCCGGCAGGTTCATCAGGAATTTGAACATCTCTCTCAGGGAGGTGTTTATCACGGTATTATTGTTGCTGTTCCAGGCATTGGTCCAGATCGTATCGTCCGTTGTGTTATTGGTCAAAAAATGTGTCTTTACATAGGTTTTAGAATTGGCCGATAAGGGATAGCGGAGCAGCAATGCTGTAACGTCATCAATTAATTGATTTGGATCTGACGGGTTAGATGAATAACCGGCAAATGCCCTTACATCAATTACAGCGTCATTTACCAATGCATCAGTAAAATCAGCCCTTTTGGGTAATGAGTTACTGTTTACCCACAATTCATAATGCATCGGTTCCTGGTAGTAAGAAGGCCATCCTGATACATCGGGTGGCTGAAATAACTCTTGCTGCATCTCTGCCGCATTTTGATAAATCGAATTGAACAAAGGGTAACCAGTTGAATAATCGGTATAAGCAGGGAAATTTACATTAAACTCCCGCAGGGTACCTACAATTATATCAAACGGGTTTTTGATATAACAAGCCTGGTTCAATACATCGTAGAAATGTTCACTTTTGAAAAGTATAGACAGGGCTGGCCTGACATCATAGTTATTACTCTGCAATACCTGGGCCATCGGAATAATAACATCTGTTTCGGTAGCATCATCTATTTCATAATAAACAAACCATTTATACAACTTGCGGCAAATGAATCTTGCTGCCTCAGTCGTGTTAAAAATCATGTCAATCAATGCATCCAACTCCATGTCAGGATCAGTACTGCCATTGATAGTAGTATTATTATAAAATGCAGAAAATATTTTTGAACCTGTGTCGTGCGCCCCTGTATCCAGATAAGAACCTAGTGGGTTATCATTGATGCGCCATCCTGTTAAAACCCTGGCTGCGGCTATTACATCATCTTCAGTGTATAATGAATCGTCTCCTTTCCCTACCGCGAATAACTCCTGTAATTCTCTTGCATAGTTCTCGTCGGGGGCCTGCCTTGAATTGAGGTAACCGTTCAGATGTATCAACATTGCAGGATCGATGGTTACTTCCCGTACCAGTGTTTTGAAATTGCCAAGGGCATTAGTTCTAAGTAAATTATGATGTCTGTATAAAATTTGTGCGTTACTCACTTCTGACTCCTGTATGGAAAAATGATGATGCCAGAACAGTACCATTTTTTCCTGTATACTTCTGTTCTGATTAATAATAAGACCTGACCACCATTTTTTCAGGCTGCTTACCCGGCGGCTATTGATTTGTCCCCGCACATCGGGATAACTGGCTGTGTTAGGGTCATTCACCCAGGTTTGCCCAATGGCTACACCGAGGTCATCATAAAATACCCCTTCATCTTCCAGTAATCCATAATCTCTTACCGGGGGACTTGGTGTCGTTACATTGTTAAGTAATTCATCCACTGCTGCACCGGGAGATAAGGACAAAAAATAATCAATGTCAGTTTTCCTGGCTCCGAACATAGTACGTTTCAGCAGGTGCGCTACTTCATTGACTGTCCAGTTTCCGTTGTATGGCGTCAGACCGGCAAAAAGCCGGGCACCGGACTGTCCCGCTTTTGCTGTTGAATATTTTTTTCTGGCCCGTTTAAAAAAATCTCTCCTGTCCATAAGTAAAGTTTTACAGTGATATTTTGTTTACCTGATTAAAACAAAAGTTCCTTTTTGCTGATGTGGTTTATTTTGTATGTCTTTATAATCCACCAGGTATATGAAAACACTTGATGGTTGTATTATTCCTTTGTATCTGCCATCCCACCGCTGATTGATAGCCGAACTTCTGAATACTACTTCTCCATTGCGGTTGAATACCTGAAGACGGTAACCGTCCGGCACTTTCCCCAATGGGCCGAAATAATCATTTAACCCGTCACCATTGGGGGTAAAACCGGTAGGTATATTAACCAGCGCATCGTTCAGTACCACTACTGTAAACTGATCTGAAACCTGGCAACCATCAGGAGAACGATTAATAGCTGTGTAAATGGTAGTAGCTTGTGGTGTAGCAACGGGATCTGTACAGTTGGTGCAACTCAATGTAGAATGAGAATTCCAGGTAATGGTTCCGTTACCATTAGCATGAAGTGTTACACTTTGCCCGATAAATATAGTATCTGATGTTCTTATACTATCAAATGGTCCGCTGAGCGGCACTGGATTGTACCTTACAAAAGCAGAATCATAGCCGCATATGTCGGGTATCGTGTCCTGAAAGGGAGTAAAGCTATTTATATTACAAACGGCAGAATCCCGGGAAAGGATCTCTGGTATCTTTAGTTTTATAACTGCAAAGTCTGCATCACCCTGTGCATTATTGAAATCGCCATCACCTGACTCTGAATCCCCTGCTAAATAGTATTCGTTTCTTACAGGATTTCTTATCATGAATCGCAAATGGTCATTATCGCTGCCACCCCAATTTCTTTTCCATAACACATCACCTGCGGGACTCAGCTTAATAGTCCAGAAATCACCTTCACCCAATGCACCGGTTACATCACCATCATCAGAATATGTAACACCGCCAATTATATAACTGCTGTCCCTGTCTGTAATTATTGTTTTAGCATATTCAGCATCTGTGCCTCCCAATACTTTTTGCCAGTTTAGTCTGCCTCGCTGATCCACATTGATGATCCAATAATCCTGGCTTCCTTTGGCACCGCTTACATCTCCATCAGTAGAGGTTGTATAACCCGCAAGTGTCAATGAGCCATTAGCCCCCTTTGACATACAATAGGCCACATCATTTTGAGAACCACCATAAATTTTACTCATTACTTTGTTTCCGCCGGCATCGACGGCTAATAACCAGACGTCATAGTTTTTCTGATTGGGAGGAATATCACCGTCAACCGAATTAGTAAATCCTGCAATGAATGTTGTTCCATTGATAACTTCAATATCAAACAACTCTTCATTCTTGCTTCCGCCATAACATTTGCTCCACTGCAGCACGCCTCCTGCATTTATTTTCATCAACACCCCATCGGTGTAGGTACCTGTACTGTGATTGCCTCTTATGTCACCATCATTGGAAGAGGACGAAGCAGCAATCAGAAAGCCACCATCTGTTGTAGCAGCAATGTGATTGCCGATGTCAAGCCCGGTACCACCATATCTTTTTTGCCATTCCAGGTTACCAACTGCAGATAATTTAAGCAGCCAGATATCTTTTGTGCCACCATAACCGTTTATTACACCTCCATCTGTAGAATT
>CAZTKV010000030.1:0-21727 GCA_964614285.1 uncultured Chitinophaga sp.
AACTGAGAAGGCTACCAAACAGGCTGTTCCCACCTGCTGTAAAAAAACAAAGGTGAACTGCACAGAGACCAAAAAAGATATTCCGGCTGACCTTATGCTGGAAAGTCTTTCCCGGCAGTTTATCAGCATTTCCTCCTTCTAAATATTGATTTTCAAACGATAAGAGGTGGCCGGTTAAGCATTTCCCGAAAGTTTTGTCAATTGTTGTAACATTTTGTTCCCTGAACCGTATTATTTAACGGCAGGCAGCATTGCTTAATTTTGCCTGCACTATCGGCTGTTTATGACTGAACGAGAATACAATGAATGTGTGAATACGTATGCAGATAATGTGTACCGCTTCATCCTGAAAAATCTTCGCCATGAAGAAGATGCCCGGGATGTGGTACAGACTGCCTTTGAAAAAATGTGGCGCAACCGGGAAGAGGTAGATGCGCAGAAAAGCAAATCTTATCTCTTTACGGTAGCATATCACCAGATGATCGATCACATTCGAAAAGTAAAACGGATACAATTGCGGGAAGAGTTCAGTGCTGAAGCAAGAGTGGAGAACCGCCCGGCCAATAACCTGAAGAAGATACTTGACGAGGCCCTCAACAGGCTGAGCGAAACGCAGCGGTCGCTGGTTTTACTGAAAGACTATGAAGGATACAGTTATGAAGAAATAGGCCAGATCATGAACCTGAACCCCAGCCAGGTAAAAGTGTACCTGCACCGGGCAAGGGTTCAGCTGAAAGAGTATTTAGTGAAAATAGAAAACGTAATCTGATCAATGAACATCAACCGCCATAATTACGAAGAGTATTTTATCCTGTACATGGATAATGAGCTGGGCAGTGAAGAGCGCCGCATGGTGGAAGAGTTTGTGCAGCTTCACCCTGACCTGAAAGAAGAATTGGAGATTTTACAACAATTCAAATTAACTCCCGATACCAATATTGTTTTTGCAGGCAAAAATGAATTATTGAAAGGGGAAGAAGCATCTTCTGTCACCCTTTCTAATTATGAAGAATGGCTGATGCTGTATACCGATAATGAACTGGATGCTGAACAAAAAGCAGCTGTTGAACAATTTGCTGCTAAAAATCCCGCTGTTCAACAAGAACTGACTTTGCTGTTGCAAACCCGGCTGCAACCTGAACGGGTTATATTAACCAATAAAGAATCTTTATACAGAAGAGAAGAGAAAGTCCGGGCACTTCCCATCCGCTGGTGGAGAGCTGCAGCAGCCGTATTGCTTATAGGATCAGGCATCACTACCGCTATTATTTTAAACAATAAGAAGTCACCAGGTACTTCGATTGAAGTGGCCGGGGTTACCAATGAAAAACAAAAAACTACACCTGTTGAAACTGTTCAGCCAAAGAAGGATGCGGTTGCTGTTACAGAAGTTCAGGATGAACCTGCTACCAATCCTTCAATAAAAAACAGGCAACAGGATAATAATACTCCTGCTTACAAACAGGCAAATAATCCTGTGGCAGTAACGGATAATAATACTGTTATTAAAAATGATGCCCCAGAAAAAAATAATGTCCCGGTAATTGCAGATAAAAGCCCGTCTAACAATCTCCCTAAACCGGAGAATAATCCTTATGTAAATAATAAAGCTGTTGACGCTGCTATTGCAAAAACGGATATCCCGGAAATAACCAATAAAACAACTTCATTAACAGATCGTGTTGTAACATCTCCATCTGCTCAACCGTCAGACTACAGAACTGCTTCAGTAAATGAATCAGATCTAAACCAGGGTGATGGCAAAAAAAACAAACTCCGTGGGCTTTTCCGGAAAGTAACACGGACCTTTGAAAAAAGAACTAATATTGACCCGACCGATGATGATGACCGGTTATTGGTAGGCGGGTTAGCCATCAGGCTGAAATAACCTAATTACAAATTTTTAAACAGAAAGTATATGAAAAGGATTTTTACCCTATGTGCAGCGCTATGTATTGCCGCAATCAGTTTTTCCCAGACAGACACTACTGCTAATCCCAACCCGGCTCCGCAGGATGACACCATCCGTATCGGTGGTATGGTTATTATCCGTAAGGCCGGCAGCAAAGACAAAGAGGTAATCCGTGACCGGGAATATAAAATGCGGAACCGCCGGGGTGATAAACCCTCTAACCTGAGTACCAACTGGTGGATACTCGATCTTGGTTTTTCCAATTACGTTGACAATTCCAATTATACCACAGCCGCATTAAGTGGTTTTGTAGCACCGGGCATTGGTGAGGACCAGTTGAAGCTGAGGGCCGGTAAGTCAAGAAATGTAAACCTCTGGTTCTTTATGCAGCGGTTGAATATCGCCAAACATGTACTGAACCTGAAGTATGGTATGGGACTGGAGCTGAACAATTATCATTTTGAAACTGATAATATAGTTTTCACCAAGAACCCCACCAATATTTCGCTGGGTGGCACTGATTTCAAAAAAGTAAAACTGGCAGCCGACTACCTGACAGTACCCATGATGCTGAATATCAATTTTACGCCTAAAAGAAAAAACGGATTCGGTATAAGTGGTGGAGTAAGCGCAGGCTATTTGTATTCTGCCCGTTACAAAACAAAGGATGATGGTGATGTAGAAAAAGTAAAAAGCGATTTTGACCTGGAACGTTTTAAACTATCTTATATCGGGGAATTATCACTCGGGCCCGTAAAATTGTACGGCAGCTATGCCATGAAGAATATGTGGGAAAAAGGATTGGACATGACTCCGTATACGCTGGGTTTCCGGTTTAGTAACTGGTAAATAAACAGTTTCTCATATTCATACATGAAGCCGGTCCTGTTTTCAGGACTGGTTTTTTATTGTAAAAAGGAAAGATTACAGGTAAAAAATCCCCGTATCTTTTCTAAACACTCCGTTAAAACATATCCACACTTAATAATAAAAATTTATGGCATTGCGTTTGAGTGATTGGACGGACACTTTTACGAATAACGCCATGAATAAATGCGGCTCCCACCTTAACCGCAGATTAGATCTGGCCTTACCGAAAACACTACATGGACATGAAAAACTTCTTTATTCTTACTACTGTTTTTTTAGGGAGTAGTTTGCTGGCTTCGGATATCGACTCAAAAGCTAGGGTGAAGATCAATAAGCGTTTTGACGGCACTACTCCTTCAAAAGGTCCCGTAGGCAGTATTTCCATCATTATTGATAAATCAGATTACGAACTGAATGTATATGATGATAAGGGCTGGTATGCCACCTACCCCGTAGTGTTTGGCAACAGCAGCCTGGCCGATAAAAAAATGGAAGGCGATAAGAACACACCTGAGGGAACTTTCCGTATAACCAGCAAACGGGTACATGAAAAATGGAGCCGCTTCCTCGCCATTGATTATCCCACAGCAGCTGACAGGGAGAAGTTCAACCAGCGCAAACAAAGAGGAGAAATCCCTGCCAATGCCCGTATTGGCGGCGGCATAGGCATACACGGTACCTGGCCGCATGAAGATTTTATGATAGACCGGTATAAGAACTGGACCCTTGGCTGTATCTCTATGAAAAATGAAGATGTAAAAGAATTATACGGATTTACGGATTCCGGCACCACCGTTACCATCAGAAAATAAATAGAATACCTGTTATTGACCGTTGAGGAATTTTCCCACTTCTGTCTGCCATTTCACCGGGTCGTGTTGCAGCAACGATTCATGGCCGGCATTTTCATACCTAACCAGTTTTTTTTGGTTCGAAAAGATCGAAGTGTACACTTCATCAATTTCGCTTTTTAAAACATAACTGTCTTTAGCTCCATACTGCACCAGTGCCGGACAGCTTATGGCTTTGGCGTATCCCTTTGTCCGGTGTTTATATCCATTAAACCCCCTTTCTATTCCTATCCAGCCGGTAACTAAAAAAGCAAAAGGCTGTTGCGGAAACCCCAGCACTCTTGCTCTTGCTTTCAGGTGAGATTGCAGGGAAGAAAAGGGAAGTTCAAGTATCACTCCTGCTGGTTGTATGGGATAATCATGTAACGCTTTTGCAATAACAACCGCACCCATGGAAATACCCCATAGAAAAATTCTTTTTTCTCCTTTTGCTTTTATATAGTCATACGCCAGCTTTACTTCCTCGGTTTCCCTGACTCCCATGGTGGTGGTAACACCATCACTTTTTCCATGTGCCCGCAAGTCGATCAGCATAATATTATATCCCTGGTAGCGGAACTCATTGGCTTCCGACAATAGTTGGCCTTTATTGGACATTACTCCATGAAAAAGCAACACTGTTCCTTTTGCTACAGAATCAGTCCTGGCATACCATGCTTTTATTGAAATACCATTAGCTGTAGTTAAGTCTACCGTATCGTATACAAATGGCGGTTGCTCTGTAAGCTGTGACTTAGGCAGCTTAGGCCCGGTAAAGAGTTTCCATGTTTTTGTAAAAATATTTCCGGAAGGAGAACTATTGTAGAGTGAGGGGTCGTTATAAAAATGGGTGAGCCGGTACGCATAAAAAGCAGCGCTTATATTAATCAGGATAAACTGAACAAGAATAACCCAGAAAATCCAACGAAGTAAAGAAGGCAGTTTTCGCCTGGTCTTTTTTCCTTCCATAAGATATTATTCAACCACACCGTGGTTGTCGCCAAAAGTAATTTTTACAACGCATACAAGCTACTATTTGGCAGTTTTTTCTGACTAACCTGTGAATAATATTCTTATTATAAAAAATAAGAGATACTATTTTGTGCTTTTCTTTGCACTGCTTTTGCCTCACTAATGAACCCCGAAAAACCTTTTAAAGCAGCCCATCCGTGCTGCTTTAATTATTTCAGATCTTCCCTTTTTTTATTTCTTCCACTACTCCGGGATCAAGCAATGTAGTAGTATCTCCGAGGTTTTCTGTTTCTCCTTCGGCGATCTTTCTTAGGATACGCCGCATAATTTTTCCGCTTCTTGTTTTAGGAAGCCCCGGAACAAATTGAATTTTATCCGGTTTGGCGATAGGGCCGATAACTCGGGTAACAGTTTGCAGGATATCCTGGCGGGTCATATTCTCATCTCCATGCATATGCTCATAAATAACAAAGGCATAAACACCCTGCCCTTTTATATCATGCGGATAGCCCACTACAGCACTTTCCACCACACCGGCATGCATATTAATAGCATTCTCTACTTCGGCAGTACCAAGCCGGTGACCGCTTACATTTAATACATCATCTACCCGGCCGGTAATACGATAATTGCCTTTTTCATCTTTCAATGCACCGTCACCGGTGAAATATAAATTCTCGTAAGTAGCAAAATAATTAGTACGGCAGCGTTCATGATCACCATAGGTGGTTCTTAATATACCAGGCCAAGGTGCTTTGATACATAAATTCCCCTTTTGCAGGCCCTGCTCATCTTTTTCTGTTACTTCTTTTCCGTTTTCATCTACCAGCAATGGTTGCACACCCGGCATGGGCAAAGTAGCCCAGCTTGGTTTGGCCGGAGTTATCCCTGCCATATTTGATATCAGGCAGGCACCGGTTTCCGTTTGCCACCAGGTGTCCACCACCGGGCATTTCTTTTTCCCGATGTTATCATTATACCAATGCCATGCTTCTTCATTAATAGGCTCACCAACCGTACCTAGTATTTTTAGAGATGACAGATCTTTTCCCTTGAGCGGTTCCAGACCAAAGCCCATGAGACTACGAATAGCTGTTGGTGCCGTATAGAGAATATTGACCTTGTGCCTGTCAACAATATCCCAGAAACGTCCGGCATCAGGCCAGGTGGGAATACCTTCAAACATTACTGAAGTGGCACCAGCACTTAACGGTCCATACAAAATATAACTATGGCCTGTTATCCAGCCAATATCTGCCGTGCAGAAATGAATATCACCAGGCTTATACTGAAATACATTGACAAAAGTGTAATTCGTCCAGAGCATATAACCTGCACAACTGTGTACTACCCCTTTGGGCTTGCCTGTGCTGCCCGATGTATATAAAATGAATAAGGGATCCTCTGCATCCATTTCCTCTGCCGGGAAGGACACTTTCCCTTCTTTTTCTACCTGGGACTCTGCATGCTCCATTTCATCCTCCCACCACACATCCCTGCCTTTGATCATAGAAACAGGAGTTCTTGTTCTCGTATAAACAATCACTTTTTTTACTGTTCTGTTACCAATCAAGGCATCATCGATCACACTTTTCAGGGGAATATCTTTATTACCCCGGTACGCCCCATCACAGGTAACAATATATTCTGCATTGGCATCATACAGCCTATCAGCAATGCTTTGTGCAGAGAACCCTCCAAAGATGACACTATGTATAGCACCAATTCTTGCACAACCCAATACTGCATAAGCCAGTTCGGGCACCATCCCCATATAGATACAAACTCTGTCACCCTTTTTTACACCATTATTCTTTAACACTTGTGCAAACTGGCAAACTCTTTTATGCAACCGGTTATATGTTACCACCCTGACCCTATCCTCCGGGTTATTAGGTTCCCAGATGATGGCAGGTTTATCACCTAATGCGGAGAGGTGACGGTCAATGCAATTTTCTGTGATATTCAGTTTAGCCCCTTTGAACCATTCTATTTTTGGCTCTTTAAAATTCCACTCCAATACTTTATCCCATTTCTTTTTCCATTGAAAATGATCTGCAACTGAGGACCAGAACCCTTCGGGATCCTCTATACTTTTTTTGTACGCTTCGTGATACTGTTCTAATGATTTTATCTGGTAGGGATATGACATAGCGGCAAGTGTTTTAAAATGACTACTATTGAGTGATAAATTTACACAATGACGGGCAAACCGTTGCTATGTACCGGGAACGATTCCGGTTAAATTGTTTCTTACATTTTTTATTAATACTTATCTTACCCTGATGAAACCAACGACGATCCGGAGTGTCATCGCTGCCTCTTCTGTAGGAACCATGATTGAATGGTACGATTTCTACATCTTTGGTATGCTTGCCAAAACGATTTCCACTCAATTCTTTCCGGAAGGAAATACTACAGCAGCTTTACTTAGTACACTGGCGATCTTTGCAGCAGGATTTATTGTTCGCCCTTTTGGCGCTTTGGTCTTTGGCAGACTCGGCGACCTGATCGGCAGAAAGTATACCTTTCTTCTCACTCTTATTTTAATGGGTGGTTCTACTTTTTTAATCGGATTGGTTCCCGGCTATAAAACAATTGGCATAGCGGCTCCTTTACTGGTATTGTTACTAAGATTAATCCAGGGTCTTGCTCTTGGCGGCGAATATGGCGGTGCCGCTACTTATGTAGCAGAACATGCACCGGTAAACAAAAGAGGTTTTTATACCAGCTGGATACAAACAACAGCTACACTTGGATTATTTGTGGCACTGGGGGTTATCATGCTGGTAAAACTGAATATGCCTGACGCATCATTCAATGCAGAATGGGGTGGATGGCGCTACCCATTCTGGATATCTATATTACTGGTGGCAGTTTCCGTCTATATCCGGTTAAAAATGTCAGAGTCTCCGCTATTTTCTAAACTAAAAGAGGAAGGAAAGACATCAGTTAATCCATTAAAAGAAAGTTTTAGCCATAAAGCAAATTTCAAAATGGTATTGATGGCTTTGTTTGGTGCAGTGATGGGACAGGGAGTAGTTTGGTATACCGGGCAGTTCTATGCACAGAATTTTTTAGAAACAAAATGCAATATTGAATTTGAACAAAGCCGAACCATCATGCTTTGGGCTATTGCTTTTGCTACGCCTTTCTTTGTATTCTGGGGCTGGCTGAGTGACAAGATCGGCAGGAAATGGATTATGATGGCGGGTATGGCGTTAGCGATATTTACTTACCGTCCAATTTTCAATATTTTTCTGGACGACACAAAACCTGGTCCACCCGCAAGTGGATTGGTCAGCGCAACGCCAATCATTTTCGAGCCTTACAAAAAGGAGATTATGAAGAATGGTGATAGCCTGATTACTTACATCTATCGCAATATCAAACATCGTAGTCTGACGTTTGATCAGATGTGGACCGACACCATTTTTGCAAAACCTATGAAGGCTATGCCTGATGAAAAGAGGTCAGCTATAGATGACATGGTCTTTTCCAGAATGAGCCAAATAAAAGACATCAATATTCGGCTTGACCGGAGTTTATATTGGAAATTCATCGGTCTTGTTTTCCTATTGATACTTTATGTCACCATGGTTTACGGCCCTATTGCCGCTTTCCTCGTAGAAATGTTCCCCACCAAGATCCGGTACACGTCTATGAGCCTGCCTTACCATATTGGCAACGGTGTATTTGGCGGGTTGGTTCCGTTTATTGGATTATTACTGACCACTTCCTTTCCTTCCGATCCGTTAGTGGGATTGTGGTACCCGATTGGTGTGGCAGCATTATGCCTGCTAATTGGTACAGTATACCTGAGAAATAAAATTGATGAAAACGTAGAAGATTAAAACTATTTATATGAACAGTATAAAAAGAGCATTGGGAATCGTTTGGCTGGTACTGGCGCCAGCTGTTATATATTTCCTGGTAGACAGGGCTATCGTTCATATTGACCCTGCCGGCAAAAAAGATATTAACAACCCGGTGATATGGATCATTATCATCGGCATTTTCACACCCATTGCTATAGGGCTGATGATCTTTGGCTGGTATGCTATCAAAGGAGAATACGATCACCTGCCGGAATCATCAGAAGAACTCTCCTGAGCAACTTTATTGTATTTTATACTCTTCAGCAGTAACAATCCCCCGGCTGCTGCCAGCAATGAAGCACATAGTATAGCAATTTTTGAGCTTACTACTGTTGCTTCATCAGTAAATGCCAGTAGTGTAATGAATATGGACATAGTAAAACCGATACCGGCCAGCATGCCGGCGCCAGTAATGTGTTTCCAGGAAACTGAATGCGGCAAATGACCAATTTTTGTTTTAACAGCCAGCCATGCAAAACTGATGATGCCAAGTGGTTTTCCAATAACAAGACCCGTCATAATGCCCAGGCTGTTCAAAGAAAACAAGGTATTATAAAAACCAGGTGAAAGTTTTATACCTGTATTTGCCAGTGCAAATAACGGTACAATAATAAAGGCAACCGGGTAATGCAGATGATGCTGTAATTTATAAGAAGGCGAATTTTCTCCACCTTTCCCAAAAGGTATAGCAAATGCCAATAACACCCCGCTGATAGTTGCATGAACACCCGACTGCAGCATAAAATACCACATGACTATACCCGGGAATAAAAACAGGAAAAGGTTTTTCACTCCTGCTTTACCCATTATAAACAGTCCTGTAAAAATACCTAACGCAAGCAGCAGGTTAACAAAAGAGACATCCTCGGTATAAAAAATAGCGATAATAATAATAGCTCCCAGGTCATCAATTATAGCGAGAGCTGTCAGAAATATTTTTAATGCTACCGGCACTGATTTACCGGCCAGCGAAAGTATACCCAGGGCAAAAGCAATATCAGTTGCCATAGGAATACCATATCCGGAAGCAGTGGCAGTACCCATATTGAAGATTGCATGAATAACGGCCGGCACCAGCATTCCGCCAACCGCTGCCAGTACCGGCAACACTGCATTTTTGAAACTGGATAACTCCCCGATGTAAATTTCTCGTTCAATTTCCAGCCCCACCAGCAGAAAGAAAACAGCCATCAATGCATCATTGACCCAATGAACAATACTCAGACCGCCAATATTAGTATGCCAGAACTGACCATAGCTTTCTCCCCAAGAGGAATTGGCAATAAAAATCGAGAGTAATGTGCATACAATCAAAATGATACCAGACGCCTTTTCACTGTTAAAAAACTCTGTAAAAAGACGACTTACATATGACTCGGTTCCTTTCATTCTTGTATTTAAAATACAATATACACAGCAATTATGGTGTTCTTATCCCTTTTATTTATAGTTATAAGGTACTCATTATAAAACGATAACCTGTTACCGGTAATCAGGTTATAAAATTTTACAATTTTTAAACAATCTGAACTTGTCACTGTTATATTAATTAATAATTTTGCACCTGAAATGAGAAAAATAGCGGTCATATTATTCCTTGTATTTGCTGCCGTACAGGTGGCACCTGCTGTTTGTTCGTTTTTCTCCCCCGTTACAAGTGTATTCCTGGTAGATGAGGAAAAAGGGGAGGACAAAAACGAATCTGAGAAAAAATCAAAAAAGGATTACGCTGTTTTTGCCAGTTATACAACTGAGTTTTCTCACAAATTGAATACGGCTTTCCTTCTGGCAGAAAAAATACAGTCCTCTCCCTGCCTTGAAAAACTTACTCCTCCCCCCAATTTTTGTTAATCATCACTACGTCCTGTGTATTTAAACGATTATGCCCCGCATAATCCTTTATTCCTGTTGCTGATTAATAAAAAATTTTCTTATGCCAACTGTCAATAGCCCGGTTCGCAGGATATTAAACCTGCTTAAACTGGAACAAAACGAAATCACTGCTATCTATTTCTATGCCATCTTGAATGGACTTATCCAGCTCTCACTTCCGGTGGGGGTGCAAGCTATCATCGGGTATGTACTTGGCGCCTCCATGCGGGCTTCGCTGGTGGTTCTCATTATCCTTGTTGTACTGGGTGTGCTGATTGCAGGTATCATGCAGATCAACCAGATGAAAATTATTGAGAAGATCCAGCAAAAATTGTTCGTCCGTTACTCCTTTGCCTTTGCGGAGCATATACCCAACCTGGATTTAAAAAAGAATGATTCCGTTTACCTGCCCGAACTGGTGAACCGTTTCTTTGATGTGCCTCTGCTGCAAAAGAGCTTATCGAAAATCCTGCTGGAAATTCCTACTGCTGTTATCCAGATACTATTTGGCCTTTTGTTATTGTCTTTTTATCACCCTGCTTTTATCCTGTTTGGGGTTATTCTTGTTACCATTCTGTTCCTGATCCTTAAGTATACCGGGGGAAAAGGATTAGAAACAAGCCTCCAGAAAAGTAAACATAAGTACAAAGTGGCTGCATGGCTGGAAGAAACAGCAAGGGTTATCAAATCCATTAAACTGGCAAAAAGCAATGATCTCCACCTGCAAAAAGCAGATACGGAAATCAGCAATTACCTGGTAGCCCGCAACAATCACTTTAAAGTTCTGCTGTTCCAGTTCAATGTACTGGTGATCTTTAAAACAGTTATTACAGCTGCTATGCTGATAGTTGGAACATTGCTGATGGTAAACCAGCAATTAACCGTTGGGCAATTCATTGCTGCTGAAATTGTAATACTGCTGGTGTTAAACTCAGTTGAAAAACTGATCATCAACCTTGGCAGTGTATACGATACGCTGACTGCAGTAGAAAAAGCTTCTGAGATCACAGACCGGCCCGTAGAAAAAGGAGGAACTGTTAACCTGCAGGCCGAGAAGAAGGGAGTGAAGTTTGAAATGAAGGATGTCAGCTTCAGCTATAACGATGAAACAAATATTCTGAGAAACATATCACTTACCATTCTTCCCAATGAAAAAATCTGTATAAAGGGAAAAGACAGTTCGGGTAAATCAACCCTTCTTAAACTGATGACAGGCTCCTACACTGATTTTAGGGGATCCATCATGATTGATGATGTTCCGATAGGTAATTACAACCTTGACTCATTGCGGGCACAAACCGGTGTATTATTAAACCAGCAAGACATCTTCCAGGGAACATTATGGGAAAATATTTCCTTAGGCAATCCTGCAATAAGTATGGAAGCCGTGAAAGAATATGCTGCCAAAGCCGGGCTGAACGATTTTGTGGCTACCCTGAAAGAGGGTTATGGTACCCAACTGGACCCAACCGGGAAGCGGTTACCCCGAAATGTGGTGCACCGTATCCTGCTGGTACGGGCACTGGTAAATAAACCGAGATTATTGCTCCTCGAAGAGCCCTGGATGAATTTCAGCAACGGTCATAGAAAACAAATTATACAACTGCTGAACGAATTAGAAAATACAACATTGGTGGTAGTAACAAATGATGAGGAGTTTGCCCGGCACTGCAGCAGGGTCATAATGATTAATGAAAATGGAAGCATCAACAATTAAAAACAACAACATGAACAAGCTAAAATCATATTCCCTGATTTATCAGTACAACAAAAAGAGTAAGGTGAGGTTATGGTTTTATATCTGCCTTGCTGTGTTTATCATCTTTCTTTTTCTTCCATGGACACAAAACATCCGGGCAAGGGGTGCCGTAACTACCCTGTACCAGGACCAGCGGCCGCAACAGGTAAACACTATTATCGGTGGCCGGGTGATGAAATGGTTTATCAAAGAAGGTGATTATGTAAATGCCGGTGATACATTGGTTCAGTTATCAGAGGTAAAGACAGATTATCTTGATCCCGACCTGCTACAACGAACGCAGGAACAATTAGCCGGCAAACAATTATCCGTCGAGTATTATAAAAATAAAGTTGGGGTAACCGGTCAGCAAATCAATGCCATCAACAATGGTTTACAGTTGAAGCTGAGCCAGCTGATGAATAAACTAAATCAGCTACAATTAAAAGTTCAGGCCGACAGCGCAGAAGCAGCTGCCGCCCAGAATGATTTCAATATTGCTACTGTACAATTTAACCGGCAAAAAGCCATGTATGACAGCGGCCTGGTTTCATTGACACAATTAGAACAACGGAACCAGGTTTATCAAAATGCATTGGCCAAAAAAATCAGTGCGGAAAATAAACTGGCCAATAGCAAGCAGGATTTAACAATAACAAGAATTGAAATGAATGCCCAGCAGCAGGAAAATATTGAAAAAGTAACAAAGGCGCAGGGAGAGCAATTTCAATCACTCACCCAAATTGCCAGCGGGCAAGCTGATATTGCTAAACTGGAAAACCAGTTTGCCAGCTACTCTATCCGCAATGGCATGTACTACGTAATTGCGACACAAAGCGGGCAGGTGGTAAAGGCACAAAAAGCGGGCATCGGCGAGTTTGTAAAAGATGGTGATATGATTGCAGAGATTGTACCCGATAAAATACAGTATGCGGTAGAGCTATTTGTACGGCCGTTGGATTTGCCGCTGCTGGCTTCGGGGCAAAAAGTCCGTTTCATGTTTGATGGTTTTCCGGCCATTGTATTCAGTGGCTGGCCGGATGCTTCTTCCGGAACTTTTGGCGGTGAAATAGTAGCCATTGAAAGCAATGTAAGTGTGAACGGGAAATTCAGGGTATTGGTGAAAGAAGACCCGAAAGACAAACCCTGGCCCAAACAATTAAAAATAGGTGCCGGTGCCCAGGGCATCGCCTTGTTGAAAGATGTGCCGGTATGGTATGAGCTGTGGCGGAATATCAATGGCTTTCCGCCTGACTATTACAAACTATCTGCTGACATGAAACAAAAAAACAAAAATTAAAATGATAAGATATTTGGTAACAGTTTACCTGGCAATGGTTTCATTCAGCCTTTTCGGGCAGGATAGTGTAAAAACATTATCTGCCAGCCAGGTTATGCAGCTAGTAAAGCAATACCACCCGGTGGCAAAACAAGCAGCTATACTTATTGAAAAAGCAAAAGCAGATATTACAATTGCAAGAGGGGGTTTTGATCCGTTATTCTATAACAGCAATGCCCAGAAAACCTTTGATGGTACAGACTATTATCAATACAACCGGCCGGAATTATCTGTACCCACCTGGTTTGGCATTGAAGTGGTCGCCGGTCTGGAAAACCTGAGCGGCAGCAGAACAGATCCTACTGAAACAATTGGTGAGACAAGTTATTTTGGTGTTAGTGTTCCCCTTGCCAAAAACCTGCTGATAGATAAGCGAAGAGCTGTCTTGCAAACGGCAAAAATATTCAGACAGGCATCAGAAGTAGAAAGAAAAAATATAATTAATAACCTGCTGCTGGATGCCATGAAAAGTTATTGGTACTGGATGCAGCATTACCAGGTATATAAAATTTTGAATGATGCAGTACAAATAAATGAAAAACGCTTTGAATTAGTTAAGACAGGTTTCCGCTTAGGTGACCGTCCTGCCATCGATACGACCGAAGCATTAACCCAACTGCAGAATTTCCAGGTAATGCGGGAAAATGCCTGGATGCAGTTTCAAAATACCGGGCTGGAGTTATCGGTGTTCCTTTGGACAACAGACGACAAGTCGTTTGTGCTGCCTGTTGACGTTGTTCCGGCTGATGAAGGTAAATTATTAACCGTTACAAGCGCAGACCTTCCCGTTTTAAATGAGTTGCTCGAAGCCACAGTAAAAAATCACCCTGAATTGCTGTTGTATAATTTTAAACTGGATGCCCTAAATGTGGAAAAAAAACTAAAGTTTCAGCAATTATTACCAACTTTAAATTTTCGCTACAACCAACTGGGTAAGGGGTATGATGTACTAAAAACAGCCACCGGCCCTTTGTTTGAAAATAATTATCAGTACGGCCTTAGTTTCGGTATACCTCTCCGTCTTTCAGAAGGCCGGGGTGAGTATCGGAAAGCAAAATTGAAAATAGCAGAAACAAAACTTGATCAAAGTCTGAAGCAATTGCAGGTTCAAACTAAAGTAAAAAGTTACTTCAATGAACTTGTTGCATTGAAAAACCAGGTAGCAGTTCAGGAGAAAGCTTACAGAAACTACCTTTCCCTGCAGCGGGCCGAAGAAACAAGGTTCCAGGTTGGCGAAAGTTCTTTATTCCTGGTCAATGCCAGGGAAAATAAGGCACTGGAAGCATTGCAAAAACTACAAGAGCTTAGAACAAAATACCTGGTCACGGTAAATGCATTACAGTGGGCAGCAGGTTTATTAGTAAATTAGAATAAATATCATACAATGGATTACCAGCTCATCATTTCTCTGGTTACATTAATTGCTCTTGAAGTAGTACTGGGCATTGATAACATTATTTTCATCTCCATCCTTGCCGGCAAGCTTCCCCCTGAACAACAGCGCAAGGCCCGGAACGTGGGTATTTTACTGGCCATGATCATGCGGCTGGCACTACTGGCAGCCATTTCGGTTATTATGAAGCTGGATAATGACCTGTTTACCCTCGTTAATATTGACTTTAGCGGTAAAGACCTGATACTGATATTGGGTGGCCTTTTCCTGATCTACAAAAGCACCAGAGAGATCTATCACAAAATGGAAGGTGAGCATGAAGACAAAGAAAAAAAAGTGGGTAAAGCAAGTTTTGCCAATATTATCGGGCAAATTCTTTTACTCGATATAGTATTCTCCGTTGATTCTATCATCACAGCTGTTGGGCTTGTTGATGAGATTTGGATAATGTACACAGCCGTGGTAATTACGGTAATTATTATGTTGATCGCTGCCGGCCCCATCAGCGGCTTTGTCAACCGACACCCTGCTTTTAAAATACTTGCCCTTAGTTTCCTGTTGCTAATCGGCTTTACACTCCTGGTAGAAGGATTTGATGTTCATGTGCCCAAAGGTTATGTATATTTTGCAATGGCTTTTGCATTACTGGTAGATATTATACAAATGAAAGTGGCAGGAAAGAAATCAAACCCGGTAAAACTGAATGAACATTACAGTGGGGAAAAAGATCAGAAACCTGCTGTTCATGAAGAACGATAGGCTACCGGGTGATAATTCTTGACATGCTGCCCCAAAAAAATCCGGGCATAAATTCGCAGTACAGCGAATTCCATGAAAACAAAACTCAGTGCAATAAAAATGATCAGGAGAATTTCTTGTTTGTGAATATGACTAAATAACAGGTCGATGCCAATAAATGTTGGCGTAAATGGAAACCCAATGAGACCAAGGCATGAAATCAGGAAGATAAAACCTAATACCGGATGTTCATAAGAATGTCCGTGAAAACGATTAAGGTCAATATTATTTTCAACGTATTTAATTCTCCTGAGGCAGATATACCCAATAGCAGAGGTAATGACAGAGCCGCTCAGGTATATCAGCATATAGTTATGCCCGAAGTCCTCATGAAACAGCGTTATTGAAAGAGCAATAAAGAGTTGGGAGGCTATTATAAATAGCCAGGCCCTGATAGCACTTTCCCTTTCAGTAAAAGCCTTTAGTATGAGTAATAGACCGATAAAAGAAAAGATTACGGGTAAATATGCATACAAATCGGCGGTTATCACAGAGGGATATAAATCAAAGTACACACCAGTAATAAAAACTGTAAGTAAAATAATAATAGCTGTTCTGCTTGTTAGAAAATCCAGCCTGTTACCCATCCATTTAAACGGACTCCACAAAAAATGAAACATAAATCCATCAAGATTCCATTCTTTCACCGACAGGATATACAATGAATTCTTTAATCTTCCTGTAAAAGAATTTGTTTGCTTTTGTTCTTTTGGCTTATAGTTAAAGACCATTTCATGTATCTGGTAACTTAGCACAGATGGCGAAACCAGGAGCTGATACGTTCTTAAAAAGGCGTTACCGGCAAAATGAAGCAATGCCAAAATATGAAGACCCAATGCCACTTCAATAAACATCAGCCCGATCTGTGCGATGGAGGAATAAGCTATCTGTGTTTTAACCGTAGACTGTACTCTTGCAATGCTGGCTGCAATAATGCTCGTCAACAACCCGGTTGCAATGATGAACACTTTTACAAATAATAAACTTTCCCAATAGGGATAGGTGCGTAATAATAGAAAGACACCAAGGTGAACGGATAATGAGCCATAAAAGATAGCACTGGAAGTAGTGGGTCCTTCCATAGCTCTCGGCAACCAGGAAGAAAAGGGAAGCTGTGCCGATTTAGTAGCAGCTGCAAAAAATAACATCACACATATAAATACACCATACCAGTTATGCTCCAGCAAATGCTCCTGGACAGATGCTGTGTCATTAAGCTTGAAGAAAGTAATGTTTTCATGCCATAATTGATGGCTCATCCACATGGTTAGAATCAGGCATATATCACCCAGGCGGTAAATAGAAATTATTTTCAACCCGTTTTTAACGGGCAAATACCTGTCACGGTAAAAAGCGATCAATAAAAAAGAACAAATCCCCAACACCTCCCAACCCATGAACAGTGTTTCAAAATTACCAGAGAAGATCACCATATTATAAGCAACAAAAAATAAAAGAGTGGTGCTGAAAAAACGTTTAAACCCATCATCCCGGTGCAGATAATACCTGCTGAAAAGAGTTACCAGCAGTGTAATCACAGAACCAATTAATGCAAATACAGCTGTCACTTTATCAAAATAAAAATCTATAAATATTTCAATATCGGCTGTTTTAAAAAAAGTAATATGCTTAATATCCATAACCGGGTGATCATTCATCAGCCAAAACAGGATAAAGAGTACAATACCTCCCAGGTGAATGCCAACAGAACTGATCACTACCTGCGAAATAAGTTTTTCATTATTCCGGGGAAGCAATACGCTGATAAGAAAGCCCAAAAGCGGTATCAAGATAAACAGTTGAATTAGTTGTGGCATGGGACAGGTTAATTGATTAAGTAAACAGGTAAGTTCTCCTTCGTTGCATCTACTATATAATTTGTATCCATTTCTTTTGCAGATTCGATCAAACCGGTTATATCCTGCACAGTATCTACCTGCTGAACAACCGGCTTATATGGCCTGAACTGGCCCTCTTTGAAATAGAAGAATTCCTTAGTTTCAGGTTGCAGGGCTATAATGTGCACCCACTCATTAATATACCATTCATATATTTCAGGGGCTGACTGGATAGCCTTTAACACCATCTCCGGAAAATGCTCAACTATGATGAGTAATCGTACCGGGTCGTGTACTTCAATCATTTGCAGAGGAAGACCAGGACGGAGGTCGCCATCACTACTGTTGGCCACACCAATCAACCCCATAACGTTGTGCGGAAGTTTGGTGCCTGCCCCCAGTTTATAATTATCTACTCTTGAAAAATAATACTCGAGGTTTATACCGCCACATACAAGCCCGATAGGCCGCATCACCCCGATTAATAATTTCCCGTCCGGATCTGTCCTGTAATCATATGAGTTTAAAAAAGCTCTTCGGTCCAGAAATAAATTTTTAGTAACATCCCTTCTGCCGATAATACAAAGGCTATTTGTTCCATGTCCCAGTTCGGGCCTGGGTTCAAACATGGAAACACTTCTTTTCAGAATATCGTTTCTTACTTTTTTTAAGCTGCTTTTTGTATTGATTGATGCAAACCTGCGTGACCGTTCCTTGGCATTAAGATCAAGAGCTTTGTCAAAAGCGATAAGATTCTTTTTGTGGTACTCCGCATTTACCGGTGTTAACTGATCTTCATCATAAAAATCAATCATATCTGCAGCAGTATCATGCATACCTCCAACAAATTGTGTGGTGACAGGAATATCAATTCCCTTCTCCCTTAAAAGGCTTCTTACAACAGAATGATTAGCCATATGTGCAAACACCCTGGCATTGACCGAACCCGGCCTTCCGCTGCAAGCACCACAATCATGTGCACTGTGATGGGGATTATTAGCGCTGCTGCTGCCATGTGCAATAGTGTACACAACCGGGGCGAAATTATCAACCAGCCCTATTCCCCTTAACAGGCCCTCCACTCTTGCTGCCATTTCGTCTATCGTATACCCCACCTGCAATCCTTTTTCCTTTTCATTGGGGTTCTTGTTCTCAATAGTCAATGAGGAATGCTTGTGCATATGTGCATAGGCATTAGAAATAGCAGGGCTCATCTTAGGGCGGAAAAGATTCTGTATTAATTTTAATCCGGCATAGAAACCCAGTGTAAAGGAACTCAAAACACCTCCTGATAATGTCTGGGTTTGATTGGTGTAAAGCAATTCATGCTTTCTTTTTTCTTTTACCTCAGTTTCTTTAATTAAATATTTAGGAGTAACCGGTGCAGGACAAAGCTTTTCATAAAACTGGCCGTTTTCTGCCTGGAAAAAGAATTCAACACCAAAAAAACCAGGAGAACCTAATGTCTCACACATTGGATCAACAGACTCGATATGACGTCTCAGTGAACATTCTCTTTCATCGATACAAAAAATAGCCTGGAAGTTTTTTTTGATCGGAGCAACAATGGTTTTATCCTTTTGCTGAGCGATACCTGCAAGTACTTCATCGTAATAGCTCCATTCAAAGGCATTCTGCCAAAGAATAAGTACTTCATGCAATTCTGTACTATCAATTTCCTCAAACAGATCAACAGGGGCTGCTTTTGTGATAGCAGACAGAGGTTCCCATTTTTCCCCTAATTGATGGTCAAGGGCATCAATTTCCAGCAGTAATTCAAATACCACCAGTTCATTCAATGATATTTTCCTGCCATCCATCAAAGTATGTGGCGCATCCTCTACTGCTGCTACCATTCCACTCCATCCCTGGTGGGTAAACTGCTGGTCAAAAATGTATTGCTCATAGTATTTTTCATCCCCCACTATTATTCTCAACAGCTGAGTCATGCTGCATTCCTCTTCAAGCAAAATTTTTCTGGCTCTTTTAGTTTTAAAGAAACTGACAGTACTATTCTTCTCCAGTTCCTTAATTGATGCCAGGAAACCATCACGGTGCACAGGAAACTTCCAGATAGAAATACCCTGGTCGAGATAACTGCAAAGTACCCTGAATAAAAGAGGTTGAACCAGGTTATCTATATCGATATGATAATGATTCTTCCAATTAGCTCTCAGTTTGCCAATTCTTGGCTCATTATGGGTGTCATAGTTTTTATCCAGCAGATTCGTCCACCATTCTCCGAGCTTATTATATCCCTTTCTGTCTATTATTACCCTATCCAGCACCTGCGATTTAATTCGTCTTGTTTTAAACAGCTTGCGATAATCCTCCAACCCCAAAGTAACCTGGAAACCAAAAATTTTTCCGGCTTTGAAAATACCATCATAGAATTTCATATGCTGGTAAGCATGCAGCGTATTATGATGGATAAAATCTTTGATCGGTGTCTGTGAAGGGAGGTAATGCTTTAGCTCATGCAGCAGCTTTTTTTCATCGAAAGAGGAGTGCATTTCATCATTCCCTGTTTCAGTATAACCGGCATAACCGGGAAGTGGCTTCAGAATGGCTGCTGCTTGCTTTATCATGAATTATTGTTAATCTTTTTCAGAATGCACCCGGGTCGCATCCTCCATTTTGTAAGCGGGTTTAAAATTCCGGAGCTGCACGGCTATATTCTTATCCTTTGAACCAAAGTTTAAAAAGTCCCGCAGTAGCTCGAGCACATCATAATCTATATATACTGTATTCGCCGCATCAATTACTACTTTACTGTTTGAAGGCAAATGTGCCAGTGTTTGTTTGATCGCTGCCTTATTCAAAAAAGAAACTTCCTGTGCAAGGTCAATATGTATTGTTTCACCTTCATGATGTTTCTCCTTTTTAAAGAAATAAGCAAACTTCATATTACCCCTGAGAATAAAGAATATGCTTACAGCCAGCCCTATGCCCACACCTTTAAGCAGGTCAGTTACTACTACTGCTATTACCGTAACAATAAAAGGAATGAACTGGTGCTTACCGGTACTCCACATATGTTTAAATACTTTCGGGCTGGCCAATTTCAAACCAATCATTATCAGAATAGCTGCCAGGCAAGCCATCGGGATTTTATTTAACAGCCCGGGAATTATCAATACTGCCAGCAACAGAAATATGCCATGTGCAATCGCAGACAGTTTTGTTTTTGCCCCTGCATTAACATTGGCAGTTGTTCTCACAATTACCGATGTCATCGGTATCCCTCCTATAAGGCCTGATAACATATTACCAATACCCTGAGCTCTTAATTCTGTATTGGCGCTTGAAAAACGTCTCAACGGATCCATCTTATCACCGGCTTCAAGGCAAAGAAGTGTTTCAATACTTGCTACTACGGCTATGGTAACTCCAACTACCCATACTTTTGGATCAGTAAAGGCCGATAAATCAGGAGTGTTGAATTGACCGATAAACTCACTAAAGGAAGAAGCTATGGGTAATGTAACCAAATGTTCCTGGCCAATAATAGCAAGAGATGATCCCGTGGAAATAAATACCTGGTTCAGAATTATTCCTACTACAACTACTACGAGTGCTCCCGGAACTGCTTTAATCCTTTTTAATGCGGGCACCTTATTAAAGGCAAACAGTATAGCCAATGAAATTATTGTAACAATAATAGCCCCTGTATGGGCATAATTTAAAGAATGTACAATCTCAGTAAAAAATCCTACGTCTTCGCTCAATAGTTTATAAGAAAAAAAATCCCCCTCATGCTCTTTATCATACCCGATAGCATGAGGGATTTCTTTTTTAATGATTATAATGCCAATTGCTACCAGCATGCCCTCAATAACACTGGTCGGAAAGTAACTGGAGATAGTACCTGCCTTTATTATTCCAAGTACAAACTGGATAAGTCCGGCCAGTACAACAGCAACAAGAAAAACCTCATACCCTAAATCCGTAATAGCAGCTACCACGATGGCAATAAGGCCAGCAGCCGGACCAGATACACTAACATTTGAATTACTCAAGAGGCCAACCACAATACCTCCTATTACTCCTGTAATAATCCCTGCAAACGGTGGCGCTCCACTTGCTACTGCTATACCTAAACAAAGAGGTAATGCCACTAAAAACACCACCATCCCTGATAACATGTCCGATTTAAAAAACCTGGTATTTAGTTTCATCTTATTCTGGTTCTTTTACTATTTAAACGTTTGTCAATTGTTTATCAGCTTTCTTCTTTTTCGTGAGGTTTTTAAAGAAATCTACCTCGCCGTTTTCAATATTGTAAAT
>CAZTKV010000031.1:0-14456 GCA_964614285.1 uncultured Chitinophaga sp.
GAACCTCTTGCAAAAATTTTTCCATCTACTATAGTCGGTTCAAACGGAGGATTGGTCCAGAGTTCCAACGGTTCCGGTGGTTGTACATCATAGTGCCCATAAACAAGCACTGTAGGTTTTGAAGGATCAATTAGTTTTTCGCCGTACACAGCCGGGTGCCCGTCTGTTGCCATTACCTCTGCTTTATCGCAACCGGCATCCAGTAAACTTTTCTTTACTGCTTCGGCACATTTTTGCATGTCAGCTTTATGTTCGCTTTTAGCGCTTATTGATGGTATACGGAGCAGATCCAGCATTTCATTCAAAAAACGATCTTTATTTTTTTCCTGGTAGTCTTTCCAAACTTGTGACATAGTATCCTGTTTAATTAGGTGATAAGTTAATTAGGTAATCAGGGGAACGAAGATAGGAAAGGAAGAATAAAAAAGGGTATGAGGCTAGTCAGTTGATTTTTTCCGGTTATGTTTATTGGTGAAGTGATTTTCACCCCCTTTCATGTCAGAGGTAACGGCTTTTGTTACCACTTTACTTCCAAACCTGTCTTTTATGTCGTCCACCGCTTTATAAAGATTTAGTTTCTCTATATTATTCTCAAACAAACTCATTTGAGTGGTAATCGGTATCATATGACTAAAACGAACACCAAGCAAACGTACCGGCCTGTTTTTTTGGTATGATTTATTAAACAAGTCTTTTACCTTTGCAATCAGCACATCATCCAGTGCTGTATAGTCAACTGTTTCCTGCCTGGAAATAGTTTCAAAATCCGAATAACGGATTTTCACTGTTATACAACCAGTCATCTTTTCATCTTCCCGCAGGGAGTAAGCTGTTTTCTCTGTAAGCCTCACCAGTTCTTTATGCAGGAAATCAATATCGGTGTAATCAGTGTCAAAAGTGTTTTCATGACTCATACTTTTCTGTTCCCAATTAGTAGCTATTTCTGTACTGCCCCTGCCATGTGCTTTATGCCAGAGCACTTCTCCCCATTTACCTGCAATTTTCTCCAGGTGTTCAATTGGTGTTTTGGCGATGTCTTCAATGGTATAAATGCCGAAACTCTTCAGGAGTTGTTCGGTCTGCTTGCCCACACCATTTATTTTTTCAATACCCAATGGCCAGAGAAACTCAATTTCTTTTCCATGTGGTATTTCGAGGAAGCCATTGGGTTTGGCTTCATTGGTGGCCATCTTGCTAATGAACCGGGCCGAGGAAAGACCGCAGGAAATGGGTAACCCTGTTTCATCGATGATGTGCTTCCGCAGTTCCCTGGTATATTTACTTACGCCAAAGAATTTGTCCATGCCGGTCAGATCGATATAGAACTCATCAATAGAAGCTTTTTCAAACAGCGGTACTTTTGCGGCAATGATATCTGTTACCCACCTTGAGTATTTACTATAATCACCCCGGCTGGCATTGGTAACTATGAGACCGGGACAAAGTTGCAGAGCCTTTTTCATAGGCATGGCAGAATGAATACCGAATTTCCGGGCTTCATAGCTGCAGGCGGCTACCACACCTCTCTCGTATCCTCCTACCACTACCGGCTTCCCTCTCAATGCGGGATCGTTTCTTATTTCTACGGAAACAAAAAAGGAGTCCAGATCGAAATGAGCTATATGTCGTATATTAGGTGCATCCATTCGTTCCCCGAAATTACACCTTTATAATCCTTCACCTTTTTTGAAGTGCTAAGTAGGCCTGCGAAGCAGAATCGTAATCCTTATATAAGGAGAGCTTACATTGTTTTTAATGAGTATTTATTATTAATTAGTTAACTAAAAATATCTATATGGGACGCCAGCAAGTATCCAGGAGAAAGTTTTTTGAAGCACTCCGGTATAAACAAAAATCCATTCCGTCAGGTGGAGTATCTTTTAAGGAGTTTGATACCGAAGACCCTTTATTTGATAAATATTCCAGGAAAAAACTGGGGCCAAGAGTTTACAATACTGGAATGATCAGTTATGAGGTTGCAAGAATGATAGATGAAGCCAACCGGGTAGGAAATGTCACCAGTGGCCTGGCTCCTTATACTGGTACATGGAGTGAATGGGAGGCATTACACTTACTGCGCCGTACGGGGTATGGAATTAAAAAGACAAATGTTGATACAATTTTAGCGATGACACCATCGGCGGCGGTGGATCATATTATGAATATTGATATGACCGCGCCATCACCTCCTGTAAACTGGTATAATATTGTTTCTCCTGACGAAAATGGAGTGCCCTATGGAGCTGACTGGACAACCAGTTTCTTCAGTACTACTTCTGTTGGTCAGACCACTAATTCTAATCGCAACAGTGCTATGCGCCGTTGGTTATTTGGATTAGCGTTGAATAGCGATATCACTATCCGGGAAAAAATGGTTTGGTTCTGGTTTCATTTTATCCCGATTGATTTTGATGATGTGTTTCAGTCATCCAATACTTATATCAATACGAACAGTGCCAGGGTATTTTACTCTTATTTCAAATTGTTCAGGGATAATGCGCTTGGAAATTTCAAGACACTTATGCGGCTGGTAAGTACAGAACCGGGAATGATGTTTTACCTGAATAACCAGAAAAACTCAGCTACAGCCCCGGATGAGAACTATGCAAGGGAATTAATGGAGTTATTTACGTTGGGAAAAGATCCGGCAAGTCAGTATACACAAAGTGATGTAATAGAGGCAGCAAAAGTGCTGACAGGCTGGAGGGTGCAAAATCTGAACACAGCCAATATAGTGACCAATTTTGTTCCCTCACAACATAGCACTGCTAACAAACAATTCTCCCCATTTTTTAATAATACGGTGATCAATTATCAAGCTGGGGCAAATGGAGCCAATGAACTGGATCTCCTGATTGATATGATATTCAGTAAGAGTACTGTTGTTTCGCAATACATATGCCGCAGGCTGTACCGGTATTTTATTTATTATGATATTGATGCTAATATCGAAACAAATGTTATTGTCCCGCTGGCACAGACTTTTGTAAATAATAACTGGAATATTGTGCCGGTGTTAAAGCAATTGTTCAAAAGTGAACATTTCTTTGATATGGCCAACAGAGGGGTGTATATCAAATCTCCCTTTGATCTTGTGGTCGGTTCGTTGAGAACATTTAATGTTAATACAAATGTATCTGATCCTTCAAACCATGAGGCTCAGTATAGAGTGTGGAATTACTATAATGATACCATTTCTTCTCCAATGGAACAACGCATGGGAAGTATTCCCAATGTTTCAGGATGGAATCCTTTTTATCAGACACCGGCTTTTCATCAATACTGGATCAATTCTAACACCATTCAAAAACGGTTCAGTTTTCTGGATGCTTTATTTAACGGGTATAACCTTACTTATAATGGACTGACCACTAATATAAAAGTAAATGTGATTGCATTTGCCCAACAGTTTGGGAATACCATTTGTGCAGATCCTAATTTGTTAGTAGCTGCTTGTATCAAGTACCTTATACCGATAGATCTTAGTGCCGGACAACAATCATCTATCAAGTTGCAAACTTTATTAAGCGGACAGACAACGGACAGTTACTGGACGACGGCCTGGAACAATTACATAGGTACACCAACAAATACTACCTACCTGAGCACTGTAACGTCCCGGTTGAAGTCGTTGCTTACTACTATTGTGCAATTGGCGGAGTATCAACTGATGTAGTTGAGGTAAAACTATTGTCATAAAAACTGATTTTAAAGCTTAGAAAATATTATATGAAACGCAGCACATTTCTTAAGGCAGGATCATTAGCCGCAGCTCCGTTACTTATCAATGGAGTTCCGGTATTTGCTAATACATCCACCGGTAATTTGTTTTTTGATTACCTGGCAAGGGTTACTTACGGATGCGGCAAGATATTAGTAATCATTCAAATGAACGGAGGTAATGATGGACTTAATACTATTATTCCGGTAGATAAATACACTAACCTGAATAATGGCCGGCCTAATATTATTTTACCAGAAACATCGATCCTTTCTTTAACTAATAACGCAACTACTGGTATGCATCCTGCTATGGCTGAACTGCGGAACTTATATAATGACGGAAAGATGGTCATTGTACAAGGGGTTTCTTATCCTAATCCTAACTTCAGTCACTTCCGTGCTACCGATATATGGTTCTCTGCGTCTGATAGTAATGTTACATTGGATACAGGCTGGTTGGGCAGAACGTTAGATGAACAATATCCGAATTATCCCGCCGCCTTTCCTAATACGGAAATGCCAGACCCGCTGGCAATCCAGATTGGTTCTACCACACCATTTTCTTTGCAAGGCCCCTCAGTAAATATGGGCTATAATGTATCAAACCCAACTGCTTTGATAAATGTGATTAATGCAACGACAGATCCGGCACCCAACAATGATTATGGAAGAGAGCTAACCTTTTTGCGTTTGATGAAGGATCAGAGCAATGCATACAGGGTAAGTATTCAAAATGCTTACAATGCCCAGGCAACCATGTCAGCATTATACCCGGCTTCAGGAAATTCACTGGCAGATCAGCTGAAAATTGTTGCCCGCCTGATCGGTGGTGGATTGAAAACACCTGTTTATGTTGTGAACCATCCTAATTCACATGACACCCATGTTGACCAGGTTGTTGCGGGTAATACTATAACTGGTAGCCATGCAAACATGCTGAGTATACTTTCAAAAGCAATTAATGCTTTTCAAAATGACATTACACTGATGGGTAAAGCCCAAAATGTAACAGGAATGACGTTCAGTGAATTTGGCCGTCGTATAATTAATAATGCAAGTATGGGTACCGATCATGGAGTTGGTGCACCTGTAATGTTTTTTGGTGCTGCATTAAATCCAGGTATGATTGGTACATCGCCCAATATCCCGGCTACTCCAACTGTTAATAGCCAGGTACCTATGCAATATGATTTCCGGCAACTATATTCAACAGTGATGCAGGATTGGCTATGTTTATCTGCTACTGAAACTCAAACGGTACTGGGAAGCAGCTTTACCCGGTTGCCAATTTTCGCCTCCAGCAATATACCGCTGCCACTGGAAGATATTACTTTGACAGGTCAGTACTTCAGCGGGGAGGCAAGGCTAAATTTTAAAGTAGAGGATAATACTCATTATGAAAAATTTTCAGTGGAGTTTTCAACAGATGGTTCTTCATTTCAGGAAATCCAGCTGATACAAAGGATTAGTTTAAATGCCCTGGAAAATTACTCATACAATCATTCAATATCTGTCTCCAAAGTGTTCTATCGTATAAAAGGACAACTGTTACAAGGAGGAAGGATAAAATATTCAAATACAATATTGTTGCGGTCAAACGACAGGCAACAGTTAATAACAGTTTATCCAAACCCGGTAGAGAATAACCAGATAAATGTAAGGTTGTTTGAGATCCCTGGAACATGGGTTGATATTACGATCTACGATTTGTTAGGAGCCAAAGTTTATTACAACCGTTTCAATAACGGGTCACAGCAGATCAGTTTCCGGGTGCCTCCATCATTTGCCCGGGATACACATTATATTCTTGAAGTGCAGTACGGAACCACAATAACCAGGGAACAAATAGTATTCAGGTAGATTATTTCCAGAAAGAGGTATTTTGAGTGTGACAGTGAATGAGTATTTTTAGCCTATGCAATTAGAATGGCTGAAAACCGGTATCGGACCTTTAAAAGACCTGCTGACTTTCCTGAATAAGGAGGGAAAAACAAATGATGTACTCAAAAAGCAATTCATTCGTGAATTAAGAAACAACCTGAATATTTTCCACAATGCTTTTTTGAATAATGTATCTGCTGATATCATGATTGATATGCTGAGTAATGAGTCCATTAAAAAAGGGGTAGAGGCGAATTTTAAGTTCAGGAAGCTAAAGCCCGGACGTATTGAACCTTATCATGTGCATGATGAGCGAAATAAAAAATATATTGGCTGGGATGCAGAAAAACTGGTAGATAAAATTGATGAAAAGATTGAAGAGCTGAAGAATATTAAGAAGATGAATAAAAATACTGTCAGCAATACTAAAAACAATGTTTCCCTGATGCTGAGCAATCTTTATTACCGGATGAAATTACTGGCTGATTTTATTAAAGGTCCTAAGTAAGATAAATTTCCAGCAATCCTTCAGGCAACTCGACAAACACTTCTTTTTTTTTGTGGTTTATTTTTTGCAGTGAACCTTCATGAATCGGTATCAACACTTCCTTTCCTCTTATTTTCAGGCGACAAAGTAATTGATGTGGCTGTTCAATCAATTCAAGAATTTCACCCAAGGATTCGTTATTGTTGATTATGGAATACCCTAATAAACTTGCCGGGGCTGTTTTAGCAGCAAATTTTTTAAAATCAGTTTCTGGCAACCACACTTGTTTTTGAGTGAGCTTCATTGCGTCTTCCCTTGTATTTACCCCTTCCAGTTGCAAATAAATTTCTTCTTGTGCTTTTATTTTTGTGTTTTCAATAAACCAGGGTAGAAATGAGCCCTTCTTTTCTTCGATAAAAATGGCTGTTAACCCCTTTAAGGAGGTTTTTTTTCCAAGCTCATGTTTAAGAATAAGTTCTCCTTTCAGTCCATGAGCGGCTACTATTTTTCCGATATTAAAATATTCAGCCATAATTGAGGATGCAAATTTGTTTAAAAACCGGTAAACAAAAAATCCCGCCTGGTTTTAAACAAGACGGGATTACGAACTTTCAGGATGAGATATTATCCTTCACTACCGCTATCACCTTCAGTCCTTCTTTCCGGTCTGCGACCTGGAACGGCACGTCTGGCTCTTTTCTGGCGGTATGCATCTTCCTGGCGTTTTTTCACCTGTGCTTCATGCTCAGCACTCCACTTGGTGAATTTTTCCATCGCTGCTGCATCATCAAACAAGCCCAGGCCCACACCACGGAGTAAGTGCTTAAGATACAACACACCTTTGAAGCTAAGGATACGGCGAACGGTGTCAGTTGGTGTAGCACCTTTGTTCAGCCATTCCAATGCTTTCTGACGATCCAGCTGAATAGTAGCAGGAACAGTCAGGGGATTGTAAGTACCTAATTTTTGAATGAATTTGCCATCACGGGGTGCCCGGGAATCGGCAACTACGATGAAGTAAAAGGGTCTTTTTTTCGACCCGTGTCTTTGAAGACGGATTTTTGCTGACATAAATAGAAATTTAACAGCGTTAAACAATAATTGTTAGTTCCGGTAGATACCGGACGGCAAATATAAGACTGGAAAAGGAAAGTGCAAAGGTGAATATAGACAGGCAATACGGAACGCAAAAACCTGCAGATGTAACTATTTATAAGGATAATCAGCTATTCTTCGCTCATTGGTCAGAGATCTTATTTTTTCATTCCCGGCATCATTTTCCCAAAAGCACCCATTTTGTTCATATTCTTCATCATGCTGCGCATTTGCTCAAATTGCTTCATAAAGTTATTAACCTCCTGTATGTCTTTACCGCTGCCTTTAGCAATGCGTTTTTTCCGGCTACCATCGATCAGGTCCGGATCGGCTCTTTCCGCAGGAGTCATAGAGTTGATCATGGCTTCAATGCCTTTGAAGGAGTCATCATTGATATCGAGGTCTTTTATTTTACTCCCCATACCCGGTATCATACTCAGCATATCTTTCATATTGCCCATCTTCTTGATCTGCTCCAGTTGCATCTTGAAATCAGCGAAATCAAACTTATTCTTACGAAGCTTGGCCTCCAGTTTTTTGGCTTCCACTTCATCAAACTGCGCCTGTGCTTTTTCTACCAGCGAGGTAATATCACCCATACCCAGAATTCGCTGTGCCATTCGCTCCGGATAGAACACATCCAGTGTATCCATCTTTTCACCACTGCTGGTAAATTTGATGGGTTTGTTTACGGTGTATTTGATGGAAATAGCAGCACCACCCCTTGTATCACCATCTAATTTTGTAAGAACAACGCCGGTGAAATCCAGGCGGTCATTAAATGCTTTTGCAGTATTCACTGCATCCTGTCCGGTCATACTATCTACTACGAAAAGGATCTCCTGCGGGTTAACTGCATTCTTTACATTGGCTACCTCGGTCATCATCACTTCATCTACTGCCAAACGGCCCGCCGTATCTATAATGATAACGTTCTTATTCTTACTCCTGGCTTCCTTTACAGCATTTTTAGCTATATCAACAGCATCTTTGTTTTCCAGCTCAATATGAACATCAACACCAATCTGTTCGCCAAGTACCCTTAATTGTTCCATTGCCGCAGGGCGATAAATATCAGCAGCTACCAGCATGGGAGAGAGACCTTTTTTTGTTTTCAGGAAATTGGCCAGTTTACCACTGAATGTGGTTTTACCACTACCCTGAAGCCCTGCAATCAGAATCACAGCAGGATTACCTTTTGCATTAAAAACTGCTTCTTGCCCGCCCATCAACTCTGCCAGTTCATCTTTTACGATTTTAGTCATTAACTGACCCGGAGAAATGGCGTTGATCACCTTTTCGCCTATGGCTTTGTCTTTTATTTTGTCAGTAAATTCTTTAGCTATTTTATAGTTTACATCAGCATCTACCAGGGCCCGGCGGATATCTTTAATGGTACTGGCGATATTGATCTCTGTGATACGTCCCTGGCCTTTAAGATTCTTAAAGGCACTTTCTAATTTTTCCTGTAATGAATTGAACATGATTCCCTGTATTTTTCGAGGTCACACAAAATAAAAAGTGAACATCAAATGTTCACTTTTAAAGAATTGCAAAGATAAGTAGTGTATAAATTATATCATGCGCCTAAATAGGTTCTTAATAGTTTACAACGATTAGAGGTTTTCAGTTTGGTGATGGCTTTATCCTTGATCTGCCTCACTCTTTCCCTTGTCAGGTTAAACTTTTCGCCGATGTCCTCTAAGCTCATGGGGTGATCAACGCCAATTCCAAAGAAAAAGCAGATAACCTCTTTTTGCCTTTCGGTAAGTGTTTTAAGTGACCTGTCAATCTCTGTTTTTAAGGATTCATTGTGATCCAACTGCCCATCTGTTTTTTCAGCATTGGGGTTTTCCAGTACATCTATCAGGGTGTTTTCTTCGCCTTCTGATAATGGGGAGTCCATGCTTACATGCCGGGCATTAATGCCAAGTGTGGAGGACACTTCTTCAATATCCATTTCCAGTACTTCTGCCAATTCCTCTGCAGATGGTTCTCTCTCATATTGCTGTTCCAACTGTGAAAAAGCCTTTTGGATTCGGTTGGTAAGACCCACCTTATTAAGGGGGAGGCGAACGATACGGGATTGTTCGGCTAAAGCTTGTAGAATGCTTTGACGAATCCACCAGACAGCGTAGGAGATAAATTTAAAACCTCTTGTTTCATCAAAACGTTGTGCTGCCTTAATAAGCCCAAGGTTGCCCTCATTGATCAGGTCAGGCAGCGAAAGACCCTGGTTTTGGTACTGTTTTGCAACAGACACTACAAAACGAAGGTTAGCCTTGGTAAGCCTGTCCAAAGACTTTTGGCATCCTTGTTTGATAAGGGTTGCTAATTTGACCTCCTCTTCAGGGGTAATGAGTTCGACCTTGCCGATCTCCTGCAGGTACTTTTCTAAGCTTTGGGACTCACGATTAGTAATAGACTTCGTGATCTTGAGTTGTCTCATGCTCATAGGTATGGGTTTAAATGGTGTATTTTAAGGGTTAAAGAATTATAAGTTTGTTTTGGTCTTATACTCTAAAAATACCCACCACAATGTCTAAGTTGTTCAGAAAGTATTGAACTTCAAGGCAATTTAAGGCAATTGCCAATACAGGCCAAATAAATTTTGGCAACCTATTAACGAATTCATATTCAATTTATTTTTTAATCCTTGATTTGGTTTGAAAGAAGGGGAAAAATAAACCGTAAAATATTTTGCCGCACTGATTTATTTTCTATTATTGCAGCTATCGCAATGATTTTAAAGACAAAATGAGTAAACAATTATACACTTTAGAGTTTCCGGTTCGCTGTTCACCATCCATATTGTATGAATTCCTTTCCACACCTGCGGGATTAGGGGAGTGGTTTGCTGATAAAGTAGATGAGAGAGACAATATTTTTTACTTTGGCTGGAACGGGGCTTTTGAAAAAGCAGATGTACTGGAAAGTGAGCAGGATAAATTCATCCGTTTTCACTGGCTTACGGCCCCAAAAGATGAATATTTTGAGTTCAAAATTGAAAAATCCGAGATCACCAATCAAACGATACTGGTTATAAAGGATTTTGCTGAAAAGAAAGATATAAAGGATCAGAGTATGCTTTGGGACTACCAGGTGAAGGAACTCTTTCACAGGCTGGGAAATTAGTTATTGCCTCCTGCAATATTGATCAGCAATTTGAAATCAGATAAGAGAACTTCAGGTATATCTTCCCACATTTCTATGGGATGCTGTTTCGCCAGTTTTATAAAAGGAGCCTCCCTGATCGAGGTACTAAAACTATCTTGATCTGATTGAGAAACCGGGATGTAATTAGAGGCTTCAAAATGATGTTCCCATTCATCTGTATTTATGCAATAAAACATCCCATTTTGCCGGAGCAACGTATAAGAATCAATTATTTTTTCTTCCAGTTGCTTTTTAAACAAACCTGATACATGCAGTGTGGTACTGAAGTAATTTCCCCACCAGAACATTGTCCGTATGGCCAACACAGCCGATTGGTCAAAATATTTTGGGAAATCAAGTAAACGATATGGAAGCCCTTTATAATTTTCACCCTTAGATATTTTCGGAGATGAATTTATAACCTGGTAAGGTAGTTCGATAATCTTACTGTTCAGATATTCTTGCTGATGAACTTGCAGGTTTGCAAGCAGCAGGTTCACTTTATGCAGCAGATTGTTCTTTGTTAAAATCCAGTCTGCATTCATTATCAATTCTTTCTCCTCTGGCGAAAGCCTTATTTTTGCTCCTTTCATATATTAAAGATAAAGTGTTCAAAAAACTTGATAAACTGATTATTAAGGCCTTTATCGGCCCTTTTATCGCAACGTTTTTTATTACGTTGCTGGTACTGGTGATGCAGTTTTTCTGGTTGTATATCGATGATTTCGTAGGGAAAGGATTAGGTACAAATGTTATCCTCGAATTTATATTATATCAAAGTGCCGTATTGGTTCCGTTGGCGTTACCACTGGCCATACTTCTTTCTTCATTAATGACATTTGGGAATTTAGGGGAGAGTTTTGAACTGGTGGCAATAAAATCGGCCGGTATTTCCCTGTTGCGATTCATGCGGCCATTATTTTTTGTAAGTCTTTTAATAAGTGGTATAGCATTTCTTTTTTCTAACTATGTAATTCCGGTCGCCAATTTGAAATCAAGAACATTACTTGCCGATATCGTATATGCAAAGCCGGCATTTGATTTAAAAGAAGGGGTCTTTTATGATAAGATCAGCGGCTTCGCAATCAAGATCGGAAAGAAAGAAGCAAACGATAGTGTGATCCGGGACGTTATTGTTTATGAACAAGGAAACATGTTGCAGGATAATTTTATTGTAGCCAAAAGTGGTATTATGCGGGTTACAGAAAATAAACGATTCCTGGAATTTAACCTTAAGGATGGCTGGCGGTACCAGGAAAGAGGAAATATATACGAAAGTGCAAACACAGAATTTGTGCGTATCGGTTTCAAAGAGTATAAAAAGCAATTCGACCTCAGTAATCTTGGTTTCTCGAGCCGCACAGCTGATAGTGTGAATAAGAATAATGAGAAAATGTTCAGTATGCGGCAACTGGATAAAGCAATTGATTCACTGAAAAGAGAAAATAGCAGAGTAAAGGAACAGACCACAAAAGACATGTTTAATCTCCTTCAGTTTTCGTCATTGCTTGATACAAGCTGGGCCACTCAACAAATGGCTGACAGCAGTAGGGATATAAAGCAGCTCAAGAACTTTGATGAATTATTACCCGATTCTGCCAGGGTAAATGTAAACCAGATGGCCAAAAGTACAGCAGGTTCTGTCCGGATCAGTTCAGAGTCGCTCACGCAGACATTAAAAGACAAAGAAAAAATTCTCCGGAAACATAAAATCGAGTGGCATCGGAAAATTGCTTTATCGCTGGCTTGTATTGTATTGTTTTTAATAGGTGCGCCGCTGGGGTCAATAATCAGGAAAGGAGGACTGGGCACCCCCCTGATCTTTGCCATTATTTTTTTCATGCTGTTTTATTTTTCAAGTACTACAGGCGAAAAGTTTGCAAAAGAAAATACCCTGACACCATTCACCGGGATGTGGATGGCAACATTTATACTTGTTCCGATCGGCCTGTTTCTTAATTATAAGGCTATGCGGGATTCCCAACTATTTAATAAAGATTTATATACAAAAATTGGTCGTTTCTTCAAATCCGTATTTAGAAAAACAGGAAGTTAAATGATCTGTTTCGGGCCATTTTATTTCAGTACTTTCGACCTGCTGATTTTATTATAACTATTTCTTTAGCCGAATTTTACCGGTAATTATACAGGAAAAGGTGAAGTATAAGTAGTATGGATCTAAGGAAAGAACAACAAAATCTCAGGGTACAAAAATGGGTTGCAACCCTGTCAGTCATTATCCTGGCTATAAAGTTTATTGCTTACTATACTACTCACTCTGTTGCAATTCTTACTGATGCCCTGGAAAGCATAGTGAATGTAGCCGCTGGTTTTATAGGTCTGTATAGCCTCTATGTAGCTGCAAAGCCAAGAGATTTTGATCATCCTTACGGACACGGCAAAGCCGAATTTATTTCATCAGCTATTGAGGGAACGCTTATTAGCAGTGCCGGAGCGATTATTCTGTATAAAGCAGTACAAAATCTTATTAATCCCGTTCAATTACATAAGCTGGATGTTGGAATATGGCTTGTTGCGGTAACAGCAGCGGCAAATTATATTATTGGATATTTCTGCCTTGCAACAGGAAAGAAGAATAACTCACTTGCCCTGATAGCAAGCGGGAAGCACCTTCAAAGTGACTCTTTGTCAACAGTTGGTATTGTGACAGGCCTGCTCTTGCTTTTTTTTACGGGGTTACGGTGGATAGATAGTGTAGTGGCAATGTTGTTTGGTACAATTATCATAGTAACAGGATACAGAATATTAAGGCAATCTGTTGCAGGAATCATGGACGAAGCGGATATGGGTATATTGGGGAAAATGGTAGAAATACTAAATGCAAACAGGCAGGAAGGCTGGGTAGATATGCACAATCTGCGGGTAATCAAGTATGGCAGTGTGTTGCATGTTGATTGTCATCTTACTGTTCCGTGGTACTATAATGTTCATGAGGCGCATAAGGAAATTGACTATTTAGCCTCATTAATCAGGAAGGAGTTTGGAGAATCGTTGGAGTTATTTGTACACTCAGATGGTTGTCTCCCTTTTTCCTGCCAGATTTGTAAAAAATCAAACTGCCGGGAAAGAAAAAATAATTTTGAAAAGGAAATTAAATGGACGTTGGAGAATATTTCAAAAAATAAAAAACATGAATTGGTATGAAGACAATAACTATCTGGAAAAAGCTTCATGAATTTGAAAGTAAACAGGATCAAAATACTATACAGCTGGATGGAAATAAGGAAAATGGCTTTGGCCCTAAAGCGCTGTTGTTAGCAGGGCTGGCGGGGTGTTCCGGTGTGGATGTAGTGGATATTCTGGAAAAGATGAGAGTGGATTTCTCTTCTTTGGTCATAGAAACAGAAGCTGAGCAAACGGAAGAGCATCCCAAAGTTTTTAAAGATATCCTGATCACCTATAAGATAAAAACAGTAAGAGAAAATGAAGAGAAAGTGAAAAAAGCAATAGAGCTCTCGTTAGAAAGATACTGTGGCGTTTCAGCTATGCTCAGAAAAAACTCTCCTGTCAATTACAAAGTAGTTATTGAATAATGTACATTTAAAGCATGCTTTCCAAGAAATCACAATATGCATTTAAAGCTCTTGTTTATCTGACTGAGAAGTATAACCAGGGGCCTGTTCTTATTTCTGAGATTTCCCGGAAAAAGAAAGTGCCGCTGAAGTTCCTGGAAAATATATTACTTGAATTGAAAAAGGCTGGTATTCTTGATAGCAAAAAGGGAAAGGGGGGCGGATATTTTTTAAAGAAGGATCCTGCTAAAGTTAAAGTGGCAACCATCATCAGGTTAGTAAACGGGCCCATTGCTATGCTTCCGTGTGTTAGCCTGTATTTCTATGAGCGTTGTAAGAACTGTGATGAAAAAAAATGCGGATTGCATGATATGATGATTGAAGTAAGGGATGCATCATTGGCTATACTGGAAAACAGGACTTTAAAAGACCTGTCTCTTTAAATTGCTTGGCTAACAGCTGTTTGTTAAAGGCTTTAAGTCTACCAGCTTGGTAGGGAAACAATTTTGCACTACTTTCGCAACTATAAAAGTAATACGTATGGGGCTACATCTGGGTGATATTGCGCCAAATTTCAAAGC
>CAZTKV010000031.1:14556-17195 GCA_964614285.1 uncultured Chitinophaga sp.
GCTTTTTTATATGATATGATCCATCCTAAGGCTTCTGAAACATTCACCGTTCGTTCATTGTTTGTAATTGGACCCGATAAAAAGGTAAAACTTATTATTACTTACCCGGCATCTACAGGGCGCAATTTTTATGAGGTGCTCCGGGTAATTGACTCTCTGCAATTAACTGCTAACTATAGTGTAGCAACCCCTGCCGACTGGAAGGAGGGCGAGGATGTGATTGTTGTACCCTCTATATCTACTGCGGATGCCATAAAAAAGTTTTCAAAAGGGGTAAATGAAATCAAACCTTACCTGCGCTATACCCCGCAGCCAGATAAATAATTTTTTTAACTATATAGTCTATAAAGTAAGTAGGATATAAGTAAATGGAACTGACAAGGGAATATATAAGCAAACTTGAGCAATCTTCTTTGGAAGAGATACTCAGGTCTGTATCAGCATCTTTTCCCGGTAAGGTTGTTTTCTCCTCCTCGCTGGGCCAGGAAGATCAGGTCCTGACGGATGTGATTTTTAAGAACCAGATACCAATCAAAGTTTTCACTATAGATACGGGACGACTATTTAATGAGACGTACGAATTACTGGATAAAACTATTGCCAGGTATAAGCAGGTAATACAGGTTTATTTTCCTGAAGCAAGTGATGTTGAGAAATTCGTTCTGACAAAAGGAATGAATAGTTTTTATGAATCGGTGGATAACAGAAAAGAGTGTTGTCATATCAGGAAAGTAAAGCCCCTGAACCGAGCATTGAGCGGCGCTAAAGTGTGGGTGACTGGATTGAGGAATGAACAATCTGCGAATCGCAGCAATATGCCTCTTATGGAATGGGATGAGAGCAGGCAACTCTATAAGCTTAATCCTTTAGTAAATTGGACATATCGTGATGTGATGGATTATATAAATCGGTATAATGTACCCTGTAATCAATTGCATGATAAAGGATTTTTTAGTATTGGTTGTGCTCCCTGCACAAGAGCTATTGAAGCTGGTGAAGATGCAAGAGCCGGGAGGTGGTGGTGGGAATCCTCTCAGAAGGAATGTGGGTTGCATTTGCCGGTAAAGCAATAATTTTTTTGTAATAAAAGTCTATGAGATAAGTAGACAAATAAAAATATACTATGAGTTCATATCAGTTGAATTACCTGGAGCAGCTGGAAGCAGAAAGCATTCATATTTTTCGGGAAGTAGCAGCCCAGTTTGAACGTCCGGCATTACTTTTCAGTGGAGGAAAAGACTCCATTACGCTGGTTCACCTTGCAAGAAAAGCCTTTTCTCCGGGAGCAATCCCTTTTCCATTTGTACATATTGACACCGGGCATAATTTCCCGGAAGCATTACAATTCCGTGATTGGCTGGCAAAAGAAGTGCGGGCTGAACTGGTTGTAAGAAAAGTGGAAAACACAATTCTTGAGAGAAAGCTTACAGAACCAAAAGGGAAGTTTCCAAGCCGTAACTGGCTGCAGACTTATACATTATTAGATACTATTGAGGAATTCAAATTTGATTGCTGTATAGGGGGAGCAAGGAGAGATGAGGAAAAGGCAAGGGCTAAGGAAAGAATTTTTTCTGTAAGAGACGAGTTTGGTCAATGGGATCCTAAGTTGCAACGACCGGAGTTATGGAGTATTTATAATGGAAGAATTCATAAAGGAGAAAATGTAAGAGTTTTCCCAATCAGTAACTGGACCGAACTCGATATCTGGAACTATATCCGCAATGAAAAGATTGACCTGCCGTCAATTTATTTTGCCCATGAAAGGGAAGTAATTGAACATGAAGGTCAACTGGTGGCATTTAGTGAATATGTTCAACCGGCCGAAGATGATATTATAGTAAAGAAAAGTGTTCGTTACAGAACAGTCGGGGATATGACCTGTACAGCTGCCGTTGAGTCAAATGCTGCTACACTCGATGAAGTGATCAATGAAATTATTTCAACAAGGATCAGTGAAAGGGGGGAGACAAGAATTGATGATAAAGTGACTGAAGCGGCCATGGAAGACAGGAAAAAAAATGGCTATTTCTAACTACGTTTTCAAAATGATTCAAAAAATAAGATATGGATTTATTGAGATTTATTACAGCCGGTAGTGTGGATGATGGAAAAAGTACCCTGATCGGCCGGTTACTATATGACAGTAAGAATATACTGATAGATCAACTCGAGGCGTTGGAAAAATCAACAAAGAACAGAACAGATGGTTCTGTTGACCTGGCTTTACTAACTGATGGACTCCGAGCTGAAAGAGAGCAGGGTATTACTATCGATGTGGCTTACAGGTATTTCACTACACCAAAGAGAAAGTTTATTATAGCGGATGCACCGGGCCATGTTCAGTATACAAGAAATATGATTACAGGAGCGTCTCATGCGAATCTTATTATTATCCTGATTGATGCAAGACAAGGCGTGGTAGAACAAACCCGCCGTCATTCAATCATCGCCTCCTTGTTACGAATCCCACATGTTGTGGTGGCGATAAATAAAATGGATCTGGTAGACTATTCGCAGGATGTATATAACAATATCCTGATTGAGTATAGTAAGGCGGCTAAACAACTGGAGCTGAAGAATGTCAGCTATATACCAATAAGTGCCCTGAACGGAGATAATATTGTTGAAAAATCTGACCT
>CAZTKV010000031.1:17295-19631 GCA_964614285.1 uncultured Chitinophaga sp.
CGTTGCAGCCCGGTAATAAGTATTTACTGCAGCATAATAGCAGGCTGGTAAAAAGCAGTATAAAAAAAATTGAGTACAAACTGGATGTAAACTCATTGCAGAAACAACCAGCAGAAGGGGGTGTGAAGTTGAATGAAGTAGTGAAAGTTATCATTAAAACTGCTTCTCCTTTGGTGTACGATTCATATTCAAAACTTAATGCCAATGGCAGTGCTGTTCTGATTGATGAAACAAGTAATAATACTGTTGCTGCTGTGTTGTTTCAGTAAAAGTGATTTATGATCTATACGGAAAATAAAATAAAGGAGACAGTATCACTAAATAAGGCATTACCGCTGGAGAAGTTAGGAGTACCGGAGCACGCAGACATTAGCACGGAGACAGTCGAAGAGTCAGTTTTACAGCCGGAAGAGGTACATGGTAATATCCGAAATGAAAAAAAATGGAAAAGGGTAGCTACTATTTTGCTGGTCACTTTTGCATTGATGATCATTGGTTTTTTTGTAATACGGTATGTTGGGTATGCTCCTCTTGCTACGCTTGTTCAATCAGCTGTTTCGGGCATTGATACTTCGTTTTATCTTTTTATGCTGGCAGGCTTTTTGGCTCAATTAGTAGATGGCGCCGTGGGTATGGGGTACGGTGTAACAAGTACAAGCCTGTTGATGAGTATGGGTGTGAGCCCGGCAGCAATCAGTGGCAGTGTGCATACTGCTGAAATATTCAGCAGCGCTGCAAGTGGTTATAGCCACTATAAATTTGGTAATGTAAACAAAAAACTTTTTAAAGTATTGGTAATACCGGGTGTGCTGGGGGCTATTGCAGGAGCAGGGGCACTGGTGTGGGCCGGTGAAAAGTATGGAAATTTCATTAAGCCATTTTTAGCAGCCTATTGCATGATACTTGGAATACGAATATTATACCAGGCATTCAAGCGAAATAAAAAAACGAAAAAAGTGAAAAAAGCCGGCTGGCTGGCTGGTGCAGGTGGCTTTTTAGACAGTTTTGGCGGAGGCGGCTGGGGACCGTTGGTCACAAGCACATTAATTGCGAAGGGCAGAAGCCCGCAGTATGTGATCGGAAGTGTGAGTTTAAGTGAATTTTTTGTCACTTTATCAAGTGCCATGTCATTCTTTGTTTTTATTGGTATTACACACTGGCAGGTAATTGCCGGATTAATGATAGGTGGAGCTATAGCCGCTCCAGTGGCAGCAAAGCTTGCAGGAAAATTACCACTGCGTACTATGCTGATATGTGTGGGCCTGATGGTGATCATATGGAGTGTTAGAATTTTGCTGAAATCCATTTTATAAATGGTGGGTTTAAGTAGTCTTCCTCAGCCTGATTGTATCTTTGGCCTCCTGTATTATATTTGAAATAATATCAATCATGGCAAAGCAACGACCCGAAACAAAAGCAATCCGTATCCAAACGACAAAAACAGCACAGAAAGAACATTCCACTCCATTGTTTCTCACCAGCAGCTTTACGTATGATTCAGCTGAAGATATGGCTGAAGCTTTTGCAGATGATTCATTAGATGTAAATATTTATTCGAGGTTTTCCAATCCTACTGTTGACGAGTTTATCAATAAGATAACTGCATTGGAAGGTGCAGAAGATGGAGTGGCCACCGGAACAGGCATGGCAGCCATATTTTCCACTTTCATGACATTTTTAAGCAAGGGGGATCATATTATTTCTGCTTCTGCTGTATTTGGCTCCACACATACCATTCTTACAAAGTATTTGCCGAAATGGGGAATTGAATATTCTTATTTCGATATGAATAAACCGGAAGCGATTGCTGCCCTGGTCAAATCTAACACGAAGCTATTATACCTGGAAACGCCGAGCAATCCGGGGTTGGATATTATCGATATAGAGTTTGTTTCAAATCTATGCAGGCAACATAATGTTTTATTTGTAGTTGACAATTGCTTTGCCACACCTGCCGTACAACAACCAATAAAGTACGGGGCCGACCTTGTCTTGCATTCTGCCACTAAATTCATTGACGGTCAGGGCAGGGTTTTGGGCGGGGTGGTGGTTGGTAAAAAGGACTTGATAAAACAGCTTTATCTTTTTATCAGGAATACGGGACCCTCCATGAGTCCATTTAATGCATGGGTACTTACCAAAAGCATGGAAACATTATTTATCAGGATGGAAAGACATGCTCTTTCGGCTATGCATATTGCTCAACAATTGCAGGATCAGGCGAAGATCAGTTGGGTGAAGTATCCATTCCTGGCAACGCATCCGCAGTATGCCATTGCAAAAAAACAAATGACTAATGGTGGCGGCATTGTCACTTTTGAATTGAAAGGTGGTAT
>CAZTKV010000031.1:19731-21652 GCA_964614285.1 uncultured Chitinophaga sp.
TCGTTCCTGGAGAGATTATATTTCTTTTTCAAAGCAGAGATGAGGATTGGTTTCCCGTCACCATACAATACATCACAAACTATCGGGTGACCGATATCTTTCATATGAATTCTAATCTGGTGGGTGCGGCCGGTATGAATCTGAAACCGGACCAGGGAATAAATACTAAAATCTTCCAGCACTTCATAATCTGTCAATGCTTCTTTTCCTTTCCGGTGAATGATCATGGTCCCGTTTTGTGCGGGATGTTCAGCAATGGGAGAATCTATTCTGCCGCTTTTGACAGATGGAGAGCCGGTAACGAGGCCGAGGTAAATTTTTTTTGTTTGCCGGTCTTCAAATTGTTTTGACAAATGCTTATGTGCTGCTTCGTTTTTTGCAAAAATGATCAGGCCACTGGTGTCTTTATCGATACGGTGAACAGTAAAGATTTCACCATATTTTTCTTTCAATATTGTTTTCAATGAAGTTTCTTTCCCTTCCCGGTCAGGGATAGATAACAGACCAGATGGTTTATTAACAGCTACCCAATTTTCTGTTTCAGCGATGATCAAATCGGTGATCTTCATTACAATCAGTTAAATCAATGCAATCAAGGGCTATTTCCCTTTTCCAAAATGTTTCAAATCCCTGACTTCTTTCTCTGTAAGAAACCGCCATTTGCCCCTGTCAACATTCTTCTTCGTCAAACCGGCAAATATCACCCTGTCAAGGTTTTTAACATCATAACCCAATGACTCAAAAATACGACGTACAATACGGTTGCGACCGCTGTGTATCTCTACCCCAATTTGTGTTTTATCTTTCATATCTGCATAGGCCAATACATCTACATTGGCAGCGCCATCTTCTAACGTAACACCTTTCAGTATCTGTTCAAAATCTTTTTTATCCAATGGTTTATTAAGTGTGACATGATAAACTTTCTTTACTTCATTACTCGGATGAGTCAATTTTTGCGCCAGTTCACCATCATTGGTTAATAATAAAACTCCTGAAGTATTTCTGTCGAGACGTCCAACCGGGTATACTCTTTCATTGGTGGCCCGGCCAATTATATCTAACACTGTTTTTCTTCCCTGCGGGTCGTCGGTAGTTGTGATATAGTCTTTCGGCTTATTCAATAATATATAAACGAGATTTTTTGCAAGAAATATTTTTTTGCCATTCACTCTTACTTCATCTTTTGCAGAAACTTTATGGCCTGGTTCTGTTACCAGTTCATCATTTACTTTAACTAATCCCTTTCGTACGAGGTCTGCAGCTTCTCTTCTTGCGGCAACACCAGCATGAGCGATATACTTATTAAGCGGCATGCTGTCTGTGCTTTCCGGCCTGCTATGTGTTGGGGGAGGGACGGCTTGTCCTTTGTTCCCGGTCTGCTGGTTAACAGCCCCATAGTTCCTTACCCTTGCTTCTGCTTTCTTTTTATCAAAATATTCTTCCCGCTCCTTCTTTTCTTTTCTTTTTTCCTGCTTAAACTGTTCCTTTATAGCAGCATTACTTTTCTTTTTTGTAAATTTTCCGAAATTGTTGGGAGCTTTCTTTTTCATGTGTAGTATTTGCTGTTTTACAACAGTAGTGAGAGGCGAAGATAGTTATAAAATTCAAAGCCCTGTCTTACTGAAAGACAGGGCCTGATATATTTCAAACAGCACTTCCCCTTAGATGATTGTCTCTTTATCGGCTGCTGCAGGACCTTCGTGCCGCTTACCCGGACCCGGCCTGTGTTTTCTTCCTTCTTTCATTTTCTTCAGTTGTTCTTCTGTAAGGATAGATTTCATGGCCTCTTGCTGTTTTTTTGCCAGTTCTTTCATTTCCTCTCTTTTTTTCTCCTCTGTAATAGATTTGTTTTCACGAATGGCTTTCATTTTTTCGGCCATTTCAGTCCGGTTTTTTGAAAGCTTTGCAGCCTGGTCGT
>CAZTKV010000032.1:0-6576 GCA_964614285.1 uncultured Chitinophaga sp.
CTTTTAACAAAGCTCCACCCAATACTCTGCTGGAATAAGTTGACAAACATCAGGTTGATAAGAGGAAGGGAACCTCTTACAAAATTTGGTATGGTAGTAGCAGCAGTAGCCCTGAGATTAGTGCCAAATTGCTCAGCACCCATGGTTACAAAAATCGCCCAGAACCCCGTACTGAAACCTAAGGCTGCACAAGCCATATACATCGAAGCATCATTCCGGATATTACCGCTAAAAAAGTATATGCCTGACACTATCGCAAAGAAGTAAAACAGGTACAACGCTTTTTTACGACTTTTAAAATACTGGCTTACAAAACCAACAAGTATATCGCCTATTGCAATTGCCGCATATGCATACATAATTGCCCTGCCAGATTCAATTTCATTTTTTCCGTAGAACTCCGTAGCAAACCTGTTACTCAGGTTTACAAGAATACCAATTACAAACCATGTAGGTAAGCCAATCAGTATGGCAAGCAAGTACTTCCGGAACCGTTGACCATTATTAAAAAACATCAGCAGGTTTCCCCGGGAGATTTTTTGTTGCTTCACCTGGTTGAACATACCACTTTCGGCCACACTTATACGAAGAAATAACAGCATGACTCCCAATCCTGCCCCTATCTTATAACAAAGCCTCCAATCATCTGTAAACTTAAATGTAAAGTAAGCGGCGACTGCGCCAAACAGGCCAATGCCGGCGACAAGGGAAGTACCAATACCTCTTTTATTCTTTGGTAATAGTTCACTTACTAATGTAATACCTGCACCCAACTCGCCGGCCAGGCCAATACCGGCAACAAATCTTGCATAAGCATACTGCTCAACAGTTTGAACAAAACCGGTAAAGAAATTGGCCACAGAGTATAAGATGATTGAGCCGAACAACACACTCAACCTGCCTTTTTTATCCCCCATGATGCCCCAGATGATACCACCAATCAAAAGGCCCCACATTTGCCAATTAATAACTTTGGTACTTGCAGCGATCACATCCTGCTTTACAGACAGATCAACTCCCAGTCCTGCAAGGCTGGGTTCCCTCACAATAGTAAACAATAGCAGATCATAGATATCTACGAAATAACCTAATGCGGCGACTATAACGGCAATATTAAAAATGGAAACAGGTTTGGCCTGGTTCATACATTACGGTTGTTTTGTATCATTCCCTTTTGCTTCAACGGGTTTCTTTTTGGGGCTGGAGAACATTTTAATAATCACCGGTGCAGTAGTTACCAATACTATTCCCAAAACAATTATCTCCAGGTGTTCTTTTAAGTCAAATCCAAATTGCTTAAGTATCCATTTCTGTAAAAAATAACCAGCGAAGATCATGGTAAACACCCAGGCAATACAGCCCACTACATTGTAGAAATGAAATTTCTTCTTGTCCATTTGTACAATACCCGCCACTATCGGAGCAAATGTCCTGATAAAAGGAAGGAACCTGGCACCGATAACCGCAAGTCCGCCATGTTTCTCGTAAAAGTCATGTGCCTGATGCAAATATTTTTTCTTGAACAAAAACCTGTCCCTCCAATGATACATGGCCGGGCCTACTTTCCTTCCCGTCCAATAGCCTACTGAGTTACCCAGTATACCCATGATAGAAATCAATCCGACCAGAACAAACAGATCGACCCATTCATTTCTTACACTTCCCAAACCGATCAGGTCAAGAAACTGGTATGCAAGGCCTGGTACTACTTCGCCGGTTTTCTTGGTTATTTGATGGGCATAAATACCGGCCACAAACAACAGCGAATCCCCCGGCAGAAAAAAGCCTACAAACAACCCTGTTTCTGCGAATACTACAAACAATAACAACCATAGTCCACCATTTTCGACGTAGAACTGTGGCTGCAATAAATTCGTCCAGTGAAAACCATCCAGCAAATACAACAACTCCATTATAACTTAGTTTTTATTTATTCAATTATAGCATCTGCTTCCTTTTCGTTAAAGGCCAATGCTTTTTTATCATCAAATTCTCCCTCCCAGCGGGCAATTACACAACTGGCCAATGTATTTCCAATCACATTCACTGATGTTCTGGCCATATCCATCAGTTCATCAATTCCATATATAGCCATGATGGGCCACAACGGGAAATGAAAAGTTGCTGCAGTAGCAATCAATATTACTAAAGATGCTCTTGGTACAGCTGCCACTCCCTTACTGGTAAGCATCAATGTCAGACCGATTACCAACTGTTCGCCGAATGACAAATCAATACCTGCTGCCTGTGCCACAAACACAGAAGCCAACGAAAGGTATAATGTGGTACCATCGAGATTAAATGTGTAACCGGTAGGTATTACAAATGAAACTATCTTTCGTGGTACACCAAATTTTTCCATATTCTCCAGCGCCTTCGGCAATGCCGAATCTGAACTCGTGGTGGCAAATGCAATAGATACCGGTTCCCGGATAGCTTGTATAAACTTCTTTATCGGGATCCTTGCCACCCATAATGCAACGGGCAACAATACCAATAATAAAAAGGCAATCAGCGCCACATATAGAGTAACAAGTAATAAAGCAAGGTTCTTTAAAATATCAACTCCCAGGTGCCCGACAGTAACGGCAATTGCAGCACCCACACCAAAGGGAGCAAAATACATGATGATATTGGTGAACTTGAACATTGTTTCGGCAAGACTCTCTGAAAATTCCAGCATCGGCCGCTTCTTCTTTTCATTCAAAAGCGCCAGGGCAATACCGAATATGACACTGAAGAAAACAATAGGAAGTACGTTGCCCTCGTAGATTGATTTGATAATATTCTCCGGAAAAATATCAACGATATGATCCTGCCAGCCTTTGCCGGGTGCATCAGGCAATTTATTAATTAAACCTTCCGGCACCTGCACTCCGGCACTATCCAGAATACTGATCACTTTGGCCTGTAATTGTTTTTCAGAAGACCGGGGCAATTCTTTTAATAATTCCTGGGGAACGGTAATACCTTTACCTGCACCAGTGATATTGATTGCAACAATTCCGATAACCAATGCGATAGTAGTTACTACTTCAAAATACAGCAGCGATTTCCATCCCATCCTTCCCACCTGTTTCAGGTTTGCATGGCTGGCAATACCTACTACAAGTGTTGCAAACAGTAATGGTGCTACAATGGTTTTTACCAACCGGAGAAAAATAGTACTTAAAAATTTCAGGTCCTGTGAGCCCTTGGGAAAATCAATACCAATCTCTACTCCTATAGCCATGGCTACCAGTATCCAGGTAGTAAGCGATTTTTTATAAATCCCGAATAAAACAAGACTGCCAATGAAAATCCACCGAACAGTCTTTAAGACTACTTCATCCAGTGGCACCCATTTTTGTAAATGCAGGAAATGAAGAATAGCCACTACCGTAAAAAGAAACAAGGAAAGCAACCCGGCTTTGCGTAGATTCATATTTTTGGTACTAAGATTTCAAAACTAAAGGTTTACGACCAATCCCGGAAATCTGTTCTGCATAGCGCCGCCCATAATTCTTTTTCAGCGCTTTTGACGGAAAGCTGTATTTTCCACTCTATTTTAAACCAAGACATTTTCTAAACTGATTGTATGGCGGAACAACAAACCTCCTTCAAACCAACCCTGGGTTTATTTGATGGCACGATGATCGTAGCCGGCTCGATGATCGGTTCCGGAATATTCATTGTTAGTGCAGATATTACGAGACATGTAGGAAGCGCTGGCTGGTTGGTGGCTGTATGGCTGATTACTGGTTTTATGACATTGACAGCCGCTTTAAGTTATGGCGAGCTGAGCGGTATGTTCCCCAAAGCCGGCGGGCAATATGTTTATTTAAAAGAAGCATATAACCCGTTAATGGGCTTCTTATACGGATGGAGCTTTTTTGCCGTGATACAAACAGCCACTATTGCAGCGGTAGGTGTGGCTTTTTCTAAATTTCTCGCTTACCTGGTTCCAGAGCTGGGTAATAATTATTTTCTTTTTGATGCAGGTATTATAAAAGTATATTCCGGGCAGTTGGTGGCCATTGTTATTATTTGTTTACTTACCTATATTAATTCTAAAGGAGTAAAAGAAGGAAAATTCATCCAAACACTTTTTACTTCTGCCAAATTGTTTGCCTTATTCGGATTGATCGCATTTGGCTTTCTCCTGGCTAAAGAAAGTTTCTGGGCAGAGAATTGGAAAACAGGATTCACCGCCATGCAGGTGGAAAAAGATGCAGCAGGCAGTTTTATAACTAACGGCAATTGGATTGGCATAGGAGGTTCAGCGCTTATGGGTGCTATTGCTGCAGCAATGGTAGGTTCTATTTTTAGCAGTGATGCCTGGAACAATGTCACTTTTATAGCCGGTGAAATGAAAAATCCGAAAAGAAATATAGGATTGAGTTTATTCTTAGGCACATTGATCGTTACCATTATTTATGTTTCGGCCAACCTGATGTACCTGAATGTACTGCCATTAAATGAGCTGGCATTTCCTACTGATGACAGGGTAGCTGTAGCGGCTGCAAATAAGATATTTCCTTCCTTTGGCACCATACTGATCGCAATATTAATTATGGTATCCACTTTTGGCTGCAATAACGGATTGATACTCGCCGGCGCCAGGGTTTATCATACAATGGCAAAGGATGGCTTATTTTTTAAAAGTGTAGGTACACTGAATAAAAATGCTGTACCACAGGTGGCGCTATGGATACAATGTATCGCTGCCTGTATCTGGAGCCTGAGTGGTAAATACGGTGATCTGTTGGATATGATATCCTTTGTAGTAGTACTTTTTTATATGCTTACTATCATCGGCATTTTTATCCTGCGGAAAAAAAGACCTGATGCGGAACGTCCGTATAAAGCCTTTGGTTATCCATTACTACCGGCACTATATATCCTGATGGGAGCGGCTTTCTGTGTATTGCTGATATTCTATAAGCCAGAATTTACATGGCCAGGATTGGTTATCGTATTGTTGGGAGTGCCATTATATTACCTGGCTATTTCCACACAGAAAAAGCAATAATACTATTCAAAAAATGAAACCGTAAAATTTAGTATCAATACTTATCTTAGTCACTTAAATAAAAACCAATTCATGAGTTTATTTGTCAGAAAACCGATGGATGCTTTAATGAACGAAGCAGCCGAAACCGGAACACATACGCTGAAAAAAACATTGGGAGCAAAGGGTTTGATAGCCCTCGGAATCGGTGCCATCATTGGTGCTGGTTTATTTTCTATTACTGGTATGGCTGCGGCCAATCATGCCGGGCCAGCTATCACCATTTCATTTGTAGTGGCAGGCCTGGGTTGTTTGTTTGCAGGTCTGTGTTATGCTGAGTTTGCCTCAATGATCCCTGTCGCTGGTAGTGCTTACACATATTCTTATGCTACGATGGGAGAATTCATGGCCTGGATCATTGGTTGGGATCTGGTGCTTGAATATGCAGTAGGTGCAGCTACAGTAGGAATTAGCTGGAGCCGGTACCTGGTCAAGTTCCTTGACGGGTTTGGGGTCACATTGCCAACAGAATTAACAGCCGGCCCCTGGAGCGGAGGTATCATTAATCTGCCTGCTGTATTCATTATAGTATTAATGAGTTTACTCCTGATAAGAGGAACAAAAGAAAGTGCATTTGTAAATAGTATTATCGTGGTGGTGAAAATTGCTGTAGTGGTTACTTTCATTATTCTTGGATGGCAGTACATCAATAACGACAACTACACTCCTTATATTCCTGACAATACCGGCAAGTTTGGCGACTTTGGATTTAGTGGCATCATACGAGCCGCTGCTATCGTCTTTTTTGCCTATATCGGTTTTGATGCAGTGAGTACGGCGGCACAGGAAGCCAAGAACCCCAAGAAGGATATGCCAATAGGCATTTTAGGTTCATTGCTTATCTGTACCATATTATATATCCTCTTTGCCCATGTGATGACGGGAGTTACCAGCTATACAACATTTGCAGGGCAAGATGGTATTGCTCCGGTTGCCGTGGCAATTGAGCATATGGGCACCCCTGATGCAGCAGGTGTTTATCATGCTGATTATCCCTGGTTGAACCGTGCTATTGTTGTAGCTATTCTTTTTGGATATGCTTCTGTAATATTGGTGATGCTGATGGGACAGAGCCGTGTCTTCTTCAGTATGAGTAAGGATGGATTGATCCCTAAAATTTTCTCTGCCGTAAATCCCAAGACTCAAACACCGGCAAAAAATAATTTCCTGTTCATGCTTTTTGTAAGTGCATTTGCAGCATTTGTACCTGCCGATGTGGTAGGAGAAATGACCAGTATCGGAACCCTGTTTGCCTTTATCCTGGTTTGTATCGGTGTATGGGTGATGCGTAACAAGATGCCTAACCTGCCAAGAGCATTTAAAACACCAATGGTACCATTAGTTCCCATTTTAGGAGTGGCCACTTGCCTGTTCATGATGGTATTTCTGCCAATGGATACCTGGATCCGTTTATTGGTATGGATGCTGATCGGTTTGGACATTTACCTTGTATATGGTGCCAAAAACAGCCACCTTGGTAACGGAACCAGCAGCAGGAAAGGAATGAGACTGGCCCGCTATACAGG
>CAZTKV010000032.1:6676-9128 GCA_964614285.1 uncultured Chitinophaga sp.
AGTTTGACTTAATGACTATAATCTATGGGAAGAATTTTTGAAGTACGTAAAGCCTCGATGTTTGCCCGCTGGGATAAAATGGCAAAAAACTTTACCCGGATTGGTAAAGAGATAATCATTGCAGTAAAAGCCGGTGGCCCTGACCCTAATTCCAACGCTGCCCTTCGTCGTTGTTTTCAGAATGCCCGTAGTGTGGGCATGCCCAAGGACCGTGTGGAAGCCGCAATCAAAAGGGCACAGGGAAAAGAGCTGGTGAACTATGATGAGATACTGTATGAAGGTTATGGACCTCATGGCGTAGCTATATTAGTTGAAACAGCCACCGATAACCATGTAAGAACTGTAGCCAATGTAAAATCCTGCTTCACCAAGGGACATGGAGCATTAGGCAACAGTGGTAGCGTAGCATTCCAGTTTAAGAAAATGGGAGTATTCAAATTAAAACCTGAAGGCCTGAATGCAGAAGATATGGAACTGGAGCTGATTGATTATGGCCTGGAGGAACTCGGGGAAGGTACCGGGGAAAATGGTGAAGATATATTAGTCGTTCGTTGCGGGTTTACCGATTTTGGCAATATGCAAAAAGCATTGGAGGATAAAGGTATCACCCCTATCAGTGCAGAATTGGAATGGATTCCTACTGTTACTGTACCCGTTAATGATGAACAGGCCGCTGATGTGAGTAAACTGATTGAAAAATTAGAACAGGATGATGATGTACAAAAAGTGTTTCATAATATGGGATAATCCTCCCGTTACATTCATTTGATCAATCACAGGTTCTTGGCAATCCCTGCATAAATTTTTTCGATTTTTCTGCAAACGCCATTCCTGGCTCACTGGCATATTGAACATCTATTGCTCTAAGCTGCTCCTCCAGGCTTCTCAACTGGCTGTTCTGGCTTCCAAGACAAGATATTCGTTGCTGGTATCTATCCCTGCTGCTTTGGTTACTGGTTTGTGAAAGCCGACGTTCGGCCTGGCATATCTTCACTTCATTATCAAGGATCATTTGCTTGGTCATGGCTGTATGATCCATCATCTGTGCCATTGCTTGCTGAGCAACGGGATCCTGGTAGACATTACCCTGTTGGCTGGTATATAGTCTTGCCTCCTGCAATCTTACCTGTTCCTTTCTGAATTCTATAACTGCCATTTTTTGTGATACACAATCATCTCCCACCCTGGCCTCATCCCTGGCAATCTTATCTCTCTCTTTTTGTATGCCAGCACTTGCTTTTATAAAAAATTCATCCTCCGCTATCTTAAAGGGCGCCGGGTCGAAACATACACTTACTTCTTCCAGCTCTGTTATTTTACAACTATAACTACCGCTCTCCATTTCCATAATAATAAATAGTCCTTTATCTGTAAACTGGTATCCCACCCCGAAATTTCCAATGTATTTATTGCTACTTATATTGATCTCTTCAGGAAAAGTTTTTCCGAAAAGGAAATAGACAGGACTGGATGGATTATCATACTTATAAGCCCATGTTTTTATCTTGTCTCCGCAATAGCCTCTTCGCTCAGATTTCTTATGTACCGTGTAGTTTCCTGGTGAGCCTGTAAGATTAGCCTGGTGCGTCTGTGTATTTCCTGTAGAAACCCAATGCTCTATAGTTCCATTTTTTTCCGCATTTTTGAAAGTATAAACATTCCCTTTCAGCCCCAGCACATAAAACAGGAATTTGGGATCATCCGTCTTTATATCACACAATTCTGGCCCGCCACCTCCTCGCTTAGGCGGAATAATTCCTACATAGCCCTTTACTGTGTTGATATACATGCATTGCTCAACGGGACCGCTGCTGATCATTGATTTGATGCGTACTTTTTTATCAAAACATAATTTTTGCCCTGTTGGTGTTATGGTTTCGGCAACAGTTTCTCCAATAATAACCGGAGCTGAAAGAATACCATTATAATAAGGCTGATCAGGCCAGTCACCCCAGGCAGTATCCCTGCGGGGTGGGTCCTGTGCTATAACGAAATTCACAATCAATAAGATTTGTATAATTAGCAAACCAAAATATTTCATGGTCGTACCTTTAATAATCTGATTATTCAAATTGATGTTCCGTGAATCAGCTCTTTTGTCTTACTCCACCCTGATCACATGCATTTGTCTTCTCTCATCACCTGAAAACCGGAAAATATATTCACTGCCTTCCGGTGGAAATGATTGTGTAATGTTTATACCACCAAAACCAGTTGTAACCCTGAACCATTCAAGGTTCCAATCATCACTGAATATATCGCTTCCAAAACTTGTGGTGAGACGGAAATAACGAATATCAGCTCTTCTTACAGGCCTGTTCAGTTCCAGGTGAATGGTTTGCCAACTGTTATCCACCCATCTTGCCCCATTATTAACGTTGGGAAATGATTGAGAAGTACCATCAGCATACTGTACAGTGATACTTACATTGTCATTGCCTCCTCTCAGGTC
>CAZTKV010000032.1:9228-21144 GCA_964614285.1 uncultured Chitinophaga sp.
AAAGAATATCCTACTGCCAGTACTACATGGTTACCACCACTGCCACCATTAATACTGGGCACTCCTCCTCCAAACAATCCTATGGGCACTGACCTTCCTGCATCAATTGCATTCTTCAACTCTTCCAGTCTTCCTCCCCCTGTGCCTTGTATGCCCCAACGGAATATTTCCCCAGCCCTGAAATTGTATGCCACTTCCAGTTCCGACCATTTCTCGTTTACATTCCACATAGAATGTTGCTGGCGTTGATAAATATATGATTGAAGAGTGGTGGCATTTGCAGGAGTATAAGTTTGAGTAGGAATTGGCATCCTGTTTCTGAAGTAGTCTAATGCGGAATAGACCATACCTCCACATAAACCTCCCCAGCGGATTATATCTTCTCCGTTGAAAGTATTTACGAACCGGAATCCGTGTGTCTCAGGTATAAATGAAGTTGTTCTCCTGGCATCGTTGGTTAGTTTTATCAAATGCCATTTTTGGTTTGCAGTACCATCAGCAGTACCAGCAAAGCTTACTGTACCGCCATCCCTGTTTCGTCTATCAATTAATTTAAGATACTTATTGGTCTTTGACCTGATAGTATAATATCCATCTGGTGTTTCTATTAACTGCCATAGCTGACTGTCTTCATTCGTTTCCGGATCCATGGTAGGTGCCAGCACTCTTTTCTGAGTAAGAAAAAGACCTGACTGCGATTTTATTTTATAATACCCGTCATTTTTCAATATAAATTGCCATACTTGCTGCTGCGGGCTTTCTACAAACTCCCATATAAAGACCAACGATGCAGGAACCGGTGCAACATCCTTAATAGTCAGGTAACGATAATCTTTACTGGTGCGGATCAGGAAAGTTCCCTGGCTCAGGTATAGCTCATCAGCTGTGGCAATACGGGTATTGGGAGTAACTGTGACCGGGACAGCAGTATATGTAACTGAGTCTTTTTTTACTAATGCCTTAGTTGGCTTAATGGGTTTTGCCTGGTTAACATTTACATCTTTGGGTAATTGAGGTTGTTGTGCTGTAAGAATACCGGCAAAAAACAAGCACAACCCTGCAAACAAAAAGTTTTTTTTGATTTTGATTTGACTTTTCATAGATATATATTATTGGTTTTTGATCGGTTAACAACCGATATTTTCACAATCAATGCCCTTTACCGGAATTAAGATGATCCTCCGCTTATCCGGATCAAATTTCCATGCTCTTTTAATGAGCTTCATATACTCATCCCCACTCTCTTTTCCCCAGGCGATGATATAAGAATTGGATTGCTTGTTTTGCCGGCAGGTGCCTGTCCTTACAGTCCAGCCTTTCAATACGCCTTTAATCTCAACCACATCATAAATTTCATGCTTATCTGATGCCGTATCTTCCCTGATACTGATTATAACAAGATATGTTGAGCCCCTTTTAAAAACATCTGCTATAATAAACTCAGGGTCTGTTATTTCATTTAGCAAGGCCCCTTCCATAAATGTCCAGCTTTTTAATCCGGGTATATTCCTGTTGTCTGTATAAAATGTGCCCAGTAAGGATTTCTTCATGCCGGCATATTTACCCTGTCCGTTAGCAAACAGGCTTACAATAAAGAAACACAGTACAAGGAATAATCTGATGCGCATAGATAAATTGTTTAATCCCTGGAAAGTAAATTACAAATTATCTGAAAAAAAAGGAAAGTATCTTTACTCAGAAATGGCTGAAAAACCGATTATACTCTTTGACGGCGCCTGTAATCTTTGCAACAGCAGTGTTCAGTTCATTATTAAACGGGATAAGAAAAAACAGTTTTTTTTTGCCCAACTGCAGGGGAAAACAGGACAGGATATACTGGCAAAGTTTAACCTGCCACTTGATGATTTCAATTCGTTTATACTGGCAGAAGGAGATAAAATCTATACAAAATCAACAGGTGCACTGAGAATGTTACAAAAAACAGGTGGAGTGTGGTCATTATTCTATGGCTTTATTATAATACCAAAATTCATCCGTGACGGTATTTATAACCTGATAGCCCGCAACCGCTATAAATGGTTTGGCAAAAGAGAAACCTGCATGATACCTACACCGGAATTAAAACAACGATTTCTTGATTAAGGCAGTGTAATGACACCCTTCATATAAAAAACACATTCTCCGCCCATAATCACCCTTTCTTTATTTACCTGCTCACAGTAAATATCCCCGCCCCGTTGTGATAATTGTTTTGCTTTCATTTTACTTTTTCCCAACTTTTCACTCCAGAAAGGGATCAGCTGTGAATGAGCTGAGCCGGTTACAGGATCCTCATCAATACCGGCGCCGGGCGCAAAAAATCTTGAAACAAAATCAGCATCCTTTCCCTGGGCAGTAATGATCATCTTATCAAAATGCCTTTTCATAGCAGAAAAATCAGGTTCACATTTTTTTACTGCCTCCTCGTTGACCAGTTCCACCAACAGGTCACGATGTTTATACACACCAACAATTTCAGCTCCGTTTAACATGGATGATAAAGCAGGTGAATACTCATTAAAACGCTCCGGTTTCCAGGAAGGAAAATCCATTAACAGCCTGCTTTTGTCTTTTCGCACTGTCAGCAATCCACTTTGAGAACTAAATACAATTTTCTTTTCCCTCTCCTTCAGAATACTAAAAATTGCATAGGCCGAAGCCAGCGTTGCATGCCCACAAAGGTTGATCTCAATAAGTGGCGTAAACCAACGGATATCATAATCAACACTCTTCCTCTCAGATGGAACAAAGAAAACAGTCTCGCTAAGATTATTTTCAAGGGCTATCTTTTGCATCAGTTCCGTATCCAGCCATCTTTTTAACGGTATCACCGCCGCAGGATTGCCTCCAAATAACTTATTGGTAAAAGCATCCACCTGGTAGAGTGTAAGTTTCATTTTTCAATAGTTGAATTATAAAATTGAGGCAGGGATAGTTTATACCTGACTGCCACTATCCGAATCGCAAAAATAATGAGGATACAAAGTATTGTTGACAGATCAGGGTTTACATTCATTTCTCTCAGCAAGAAATAAACAGCACCCCCGGCAATACAGGCCATTGCATAAATCTCTTTATGAAATAATAAGGGGATATTATTGAGTAACACATCCCTTACAACACCCCCAAAACATGCTGTAATGGTCCCCAGGGTGATACAAATACCTATACTGAAATTCTTATCAATTCCTGATTTAATACCAACCAGGGTAAATAAGCCAAGTCCTAATGCATCAAAAAGAAATAAAGTGGTAGTAAGTTGCTTCAGGTAACGGCCAAACAGCATAGTAGCCACCGCTGCTGAAAAAATTACAATAGTAGCTGTTTCGTTTCTTAACCAGCTTACCGGCAAGTTACCAATCATTATATCTCTTAATGTACCCCCGCCAATAGCCGTGACAAAAGACAACACTAGCACTCCAAACGGATCCAGTCTTTTTTCCATGGCCAGGAATGCACCGGATACCGCAAATGCAATAGTACCCAGTATATCTATTATATGCAGAAAATGAGTAGGCATCCCTTATAAAATTAAATAATCCTGTCTTCATAAAGCAAGACAGGATTATCAGACATTTATTTCCCGTGTGATTATTTATGCTTCACTATCCTTTTCTTTTTCCTTTTTATCTTTATCAATCCGGAATGAAACCTTGCAGATCACCCCGTAAGATTTTATTTTCCCTCCTTTTACATGCACTTTCATATCCTTTACCCACACAGAGTCAATATTGCGAACAGTTTTAGAGGTTTCCTTTACAGCCTGTTTTACAGCATCATCAAAACTCTTTTCAGACGAAGCGATTACTTCAATAACTTTTACGATGGCCATGATAAACGGTTTGATGGTTAAGAATAAATTTACCCTTATAAGGTACAACTAATTTTTATTCTGCCATCATTTGCCTGATCACTGCTTCAATTTCTTCTGCATTAGGTTTACTGAAATAATCGCCATCACTGCCATAAGCGGGGCGATGAGCTTTACCGGTAATAGTCCGTGGTGCCACATCCAGGTATTTATAACCTCCCTGTTCTTCCATCACTTTGTTGAACATGTATGCTGCAGCACCGCCTGGTACATCTTCGTCTATAAATACAATACGATTTGTTTTTTTGAGAGAATCAAGAATCAGGTGATTTATATCGAATGGCAGTAAGGTCTGTATATCCACGATCTCACAACTGATATCCTGTGCTTCCAGCATATTTACTGCATCATGTATGATGCGCAGCGTTGAACCATATGATACGATAGTGATATCTGTACCTTCTTTTATTATTTCAGGAATACCAAGCGGTACAGTAAACTCCAGCAGGTTAGATGGTAATTTTTCTTTTAACCGGTAACCATTCAAACATTCAATAACAAGACCAGGATCATTACTCTTCAGCAATGTATTATACATACCCACAGCTTGTGTCATATTCCTTGGTACACATACAAACATACCCCGAAGCGCATTGATCACCATACCCATCGGAGAACCACTATGCCAGATGCCCTCGAGTCTATGCCCTCTCGTTCTTACGATGAGCGGACAACTTTGCTGACCTGCCGTTCTGTAGTGCAAAGTTGCCACATCATCACTTAGTGGCTGTAAACCATACAACAGGTAATCCAGGTATTGTATTTCTGCAATTGGCCTTAGTCCACGCAAGGCAAGACCTATTCCCTGCCCCATAATGGTTAACTCCCGGATACCCGTATCAAAAATCCTTTCACTGCCATGCTTTTGCTGCAATCCGCTAAAGCCCTGGTTCACATCGCCTATATAACCAAGATCTTCTCCAAAAGCCACTACTTTTGGATTTGTTGTAAACAGTTCGTCAAAGAATTTGTTCAATATCTCAAATCCATTAAGCATAGGTGCATCAGCTTCAATAACGGCTTTCACTTCATGCACATTCAAAGCACTCCTCGGACCTTCGTTATACAAATGTGTATTATAAAGTTTTTTATTCTCCTGGAGCAGATCATTGTAATAATCTTTTGTCCAGTATGCCGCATCAGCACTGCCGGCAATATTCAAAGCATGATTCAATGCTTTTAAAACATCCCGCCTCAATGGTTCCCGGTTAGCAGATATTTCGATTGCAATTTTTTGCAATTCAGTCGTATGTTCTGGCAAAGCATTAGCCATTGCATGGATAAGATCTGTAGCCCTCGCCACTTGCTTTTTTACCGGGGTAATAAATTTAGCCCAGGCAGATGCCTTGCTTTCCCGTACATACTCCTTTGCCTTTTCAATAATCTCATCCAATTCACTTTCTTCTGCCAGCGCATTCGCAATGATCCATTCTTTCATTTTCTTTATCCCATCCCACTCTCTTTCCCATTCCAAACGCTCCGGGCTTTTATATCTTTCATGACTGCCTGATGTGGAATGTCCCTGGGGTTGTGTAATTTCCTCCACATGAAATAGCACAGGTGTATGCGTTTCCCTGGCCAACCGGATACCCTCTTCAAACACTTCACACATCCCTGCATAATCCCATCCTTTTACCTTGTAAATATTGAATCCGTTTGATTCTTCTGTTTTTTGTATACCACTCAACGCATCAGATACTGAGGCCTTAGTAGTTTGATACTTCTTAGGAACAGAAATACCATAGCCATCATCCCATACAAAAACTGCAAGAGGTACCTGCAATACACCTGCAGCATTGATAGTTTCCCAAAAATGACCTTCGCTGGTAGAGGCATCCCCAATTGTGGCAAAACACACTTCATTACCGTTGAATGATAAATTCCTGAATTGTTTTAATTGTTCAATATTTCTGAATGCCCTTGATGCAAAAGCAAGGCCTAAGGCCCTTGGCATTTGTCCCGCCGTGGGAGCAATGTCACTTGATATATTTTTAGCATTTGCCAGGTCAAGCCACTCACCATCTTCATTCACCATCCTTGTGGCAAAATGGCAATTCATCTGGCGGCCTGCACTGAAGGGCTCCCGGCCAGTATCAGGATCAGCATAAAGCTGTGCAAAGACCTGTTCAACGGTAGCCAACCCGGCAGCAAACATAAAGGTCTGGTCACGGTAATACCCACTACGAAAATCCCCTGGCTGAAAAAATTTTGCCATAGCCACCTGCGCCACTTCCTTACCATCACCAAAAATGCCGAATTTGGCTTTTCCCCCCAGCACTTCTTTTCTGCCTAACAAGCTGGTTTCCCTGCTTATGCAAGCAGTACGAAAGTCCTTTAATACTTCATCCCTAAACCTGTCAAATGACAATTTACCTGCTTCGGTCAGCATATCGGGGTTGGTATTTTCCATATCGCAAAAATAGGGAGAATGACTGCGCCTAATTCCGCTGTTAAAAAATAGGTACTAACCCTTGCAACCCCGCTATGTAATATGCCATCTTTCCCGTAAATTTGATGTCGCTAAAAGCTTCATTATGAAGAAAAATACCCTATCACTTTTATCTTTTTTTATCGCTACCAGTCTGGTAGCTCAACAACCTGCTCATTCTGAAAATGATGGTCATAATCATGGAACAGCCGTTAAACCAGTAGCTGTTGCTGAAGATGTGATTAAATTAAAAGAAACTGAGTTTGAATTTGGAAAGATACCACAAGGCAAACCTGTTTATCATACTTTTGAAATTGTGAACACAGGTAAAACCGCCCTAAAGCTGGATAATGTGCAAGCCAGTTGCGGATGTACAACGCCAGAATGGAGCCGCGATCCAATTGCTCCCGGAGCAACAGCTAAAATTAAGGTTGGTTTTAATGCAGCCGGAGAGGGTCCGTTTGACAAATTCATTACTATAACATATAATACAACTCAAACTAAACAAATCAGAATAAAAGGCACTGTGTGGAAAGCCCCCGAAGGACCGGCACCTGCCAATGCATCTGTTGATTTATTAAAAAAGCAATCTTTTTAAAATTTTAAAACCATGAAAAAAAATCTTTTGCTCGCAACTGCATTCGTTTTTACTCTCGGAGTATCTGCCCAGGTTAAGATTGATGAAACAGTAAAAATCAATACCGAGAACCATGATTTTGGCAAGGTAAAACAGGGAGTTCCCGTATCTTATTATTTTGAATTAAAGAATATCAGTGATAAGCCTTTAGTGGTGGAGAATTCATGGTCTACCTGCGGATGCACTACCCCGGAAAAAATTGTGGAGCCTATTATGCCCGGTGCTACTGCCAAATTAAAAGTAGAATATAATGCAGCTGCTGTCGGCCCTATTAACAAAGATGTGTATATTAAATTTGCTGGTATCGATCAGACAAAATCAGTGAAAATAACAGGCGAAGTGTTAACTGCTGAGGCTTATGAAATCTATGTGAAAGAGAAAGGAGCTAAAGTTCCTACTCCGAAAAAGGGTTGATTGTTTTTCATAATTATAAAAAATCCCCTCACCTGTGTGAGGGGATTTTTTATACAACCCGGTGAGTAAAAACCGCTATTCGATATTCAGCCATTTTTCAATACCTGTATTACAAAAAATCATCGAAAAATATTTAGTTTCATTATTATGAAAGCTTATTGAAATAAATCTTGTCTCTTAATTGTATAACAGGATAATAGATTTACCAAAACGAATACCTGTGCTAATCTGTCTTATATATGACAGACACTTATAATAAATGAAGGGGAAAAACTAAAGCGCATCCACTTGTGGCTGCAGGGAACTTACATGTTTAGAATTTAACGCTTTTAACTCATCTACCATTTGCTGTGCTTTTACTTTGTTTTTCTGGTTAATGTAGATTAATACAAGGTAGTACCTCGCATTTTCATTCTTTTCATTCAAAGAAATGGCCTTAGTTAAATTATCAATAGCTTCTATGATCCTGTTAACTTTAAAATAACTGTAGCCCAATTCCACAAAAGCAGCTGTATAAGTTGGTTCCTTTTCAATAGCAGTTCTGAGATACGGTATAGCATCATTGTATTTTCCCTGGCTATTCAGGCAATAGCCCATCCCAAAACAAGCCTTTCTTTCAGTAGGGTTAATCGCCAGAGTTTTTTGATACCAGGTCTTCGCCAACTCCCTGTCTTTTTTATTATCACGGTACACTTCTGCAATACCGTTATAAGGCACATGACTTTTAGGGTCTATTGTTATAGCCTGGTTATAATATCTTATTGCTTCCTCATCCTCTTTTAATCTTGAACAGGCAAATCCAAGTTCAAGAAAAGTATTTATGTAATCCTTTTCCAGAGAAAGTGATTTCAGAAGGGCAGTCTTCGCACTGACAAAATCTTTCTGAGCATTATATGAAAATCCTTTTCTGTACCAAAACAAGTAATCAGTTATTTCTGTTTTTGCAGCTTCCTCATATTTTTTAAATTGTATGATAGCATTGGCATAATCTTCTTTTATATAGGCTATATACCCCAGCTGTTTAAAAGCCAGACTATAATCCGCCTTCAACTGAAGACAACGGTTATAACAGCTAATTGCTGAATCTGTCTTGTTGGATTTTTCAAATGCATATCCAAGTTCAAAATGAACTTTTGGTATATGGCCCCAGGCATTACGCACATTGCGGAGATTTACAATGGCTCCGTCATAATCTTTCAGATCATTCTGACACCAGCCCCATTCATATCGGGCTTCAGTATAATCGGGTTTTATAGAAAGAGCTTGCTTGAATTTATCGATTGCTTCTTTTATTTTCTTTTCATTTTTTAATTTCACTCCATCATTATAAAGGGCTTGTGCATCCTGTGCAGCACCTAAACTGACAAAAAACAGAAAAGAAATTATAGAAAGCACTGTAAATCTTGTTTTCATGCTACTAAGGTAGTTTATTATAAAAGTAAAGAAATACCACCTGCAGGGTATTTACCGCATTTGTAAAACGAACAACTTATACATTTATTACCGGATAAGATTCAATGTACCTTTCATATCGGGTGTTCCATCAGTGAAATGAATGTAATAAACATAAGTGCCTGTAGGTTGCGGGATTCCTTTTAGGGTGCCATTCCAATCAACAGCCACTCCTGCTGCATGATATACCAGTTGCCCATACCTGTTGTACACATTAACGGTAGCGCCAAGTTCCGGGTCAAGAAAAGGAATCCTCCAGCTGTCATTTTTCCCGTCATTATTGGGGGTAAAAGCGGTTGGCACAAAAATACCAGCTACTACTTTAATCATAACCTGGTCCTCGTTGGTACACCCAAACTGTGATTCAGCAGATAATGTATACAATATATCCTGATCAGCCGTAGTAACCGGGTTAAGGACACTTACATCACTCAAAAAATCAGGGGGCGACCAGTTAAAGGTTGGGTTCTCTCCCAAAACAGTGCCACCAAGTGTTGCCGGCCGGCCTGCAATAATCACTTTATCTGGCCCTGCATTGACAATGGGTTTGGGATGTGCATTCACAATAAGTATATTGGAAGCGATACGACAGGCAGTTATGGAAGCATTACCACTCTCCGCTACAGTAAGCCTGTACCAGAAATTACCTGCCAAAGATGGCTGGCGCAGATATGTAAGACTATTGGCTCCTGCAATATCAGTCCATACAGTGCCGGAATCGTTACTTACCTGCCATTGAAACACTGGTAAAACGAAACCAGGTGATATAGTAGCTGAAAAAAAATAGTTAGCCTGTTCATCAATGCAAACATCTATCGCATCATTAATATTCCCCTGAATAACAGAGCTAAGTACAGGCCCGCAAGGGCGGAATGTAATATCATCCAGTGCAAGATCGTTTCCAATCCCTCCCGGTGCATTATTTGTCATTCTCAATACAACATCCGGGTTGCCCGCAGTAGTTGTAAAAAAGAATCCGTATTGTTCCCACAAAGGTTGTGCGGTAACATTAATGCCACCAGTATTGTATTGATTTAGTATGGTACCGGAAGGAGTTTCGATGCTAAAAGTAATATCAGGCCTAATACCGCTGGCTGACAGCAGTACATTCATTATCCAGGCAGAGAATTCATATGTAGTATTCGGGCAAAGACCGTTTACAGTACCTACGTAAAAATCTCCCGGTTGAAAAGAGGCATTTACCAGCATGAAAGCTCCATTACCCGTATGATCGGCATTAACTGTATGCCAGGCATTGCCGAAACAACCGGATGTAGAGGAGGTAATTGTATAAAATCCGTCATTAGGACAAGAGGAAGATGTATAGTTATATCCTGGTGCAATAAAGCCAGAGCCGGAGTTTCCACCTGTGCCAAAAGTAATATTAACAACAGGATCACCTAAACTGCCTGTACATAGTTGTGCAGCAGAAAAAAAACAACTGAAAATGCCTGTCCATACAAAAAACATCCATCTCAAAAAGAATGAACTGGTTATGTTACTCACTGATCGTTTGTTTAAGCCTGTACAAAGTTAATCAATTACGTTTGCTTCTTACAGGTACTGGTTATCGACCAGCCATTGAGTAATACGCTTTAGTGTGAACTGGTTTTTATCAATACTGATATCTGCTGCGAGTATCTTCTCTTTCTGAGGAATAGGAACTGTCCTTTTGAGATTATCTTTCGCTGTAAAGAGTTCCATATTCTGAGCATTATTACCCCCGGTAAAGGAAACCTTTGCTACAACAACACCAGAAGGTAACATGAATTCATACATATCAAGGCCATTCTGTGAACCTGTTGGCTTAAAACTGCCAATGATTTTTGAATTCTGCTCAATATTTTTATCCTGTTGCAATTTAATTGGCCAGGCCCTGTTGCGTGCTACTGTTGTATAGTTTACTGCAATAGAGGGACTTGCCCCTTTGGCGGCTATAAACTCTTTTACTTTATTATCATCAGTTTTATCATTAATAAGAATTCCGCTTCCTCCTATCAGTTTTGCAAACGACTTCTCCTGACCTAAAGAGGACACTTTAAATATCCCTACCTGGTTAGAAGTTAAAAAAGTGACCCGGTAAAAAAGATAGGAGTTATCATTCTTATCTGATTCAAATTCGGTGGCCGGGGCTGCGATGATAATTTTTTCTCCGGATAAAGAAAATACCTCAAATGATTTAGTAAGCCCAAAATTCTGTTTAGTTACTTCCATTTTTGCATATTCCTTCCCATTAACCAGTATCATGCCTTTCTTATAATCAATATCCTGTGCCACCATCCAGATTGACAACGACAGCAAAAATGTAATAATCAATATTTTCTTCATATATCTGTATTTTAAACGAAAGATAAAGCTTCTGAATTATCTCATTACGTTTTACTCATAAATTATTTCTGCCCGGTACATACTGATATTGCCTAAAAAAATATGACCATCTGTTAATGGCCATATTTGCAAATTATTCAGCACCCGTACTATTTTTTGAGTCTCTCTTCTTATCCCGATCATGCACAAAGACCAGTATAGTAATGATAAGAAATATTGCCCCTAATAATACCAATGCAGTTATTAATGTCGGATTCATAACCTTTGTTTAATAAATAAAAGAATAAGGTATCTGGCCTTGCACATACCCGATAATAAAACATGAAACTGCAGGATCACCAAAAGTTATGAGTAGGATATATATGTAAGAGATAATCCCTGATTAAAGATGAGAACCTCTTATTATATGAGCTTATTGAAGATAAATGACGTTGATGAGTAGTTGCAGACAGTACAAAATCCTGTTGTAGCAGGTTTTTCTGAACAACAACCTGCCAAACTATCGTTACGGGAGAATATGATATTTCCAGGTCCTTATTGGGAAACTGCTGCAATCTTTCAGAGAATTCCCTATTAACAGGTTTATGAGCAACTGGCGCAGTATGAGCAGTTTTAACACTCAAACAGGCAATAAAAAGTAAGAAAAATAAAGCTGAAATTCTTGTATTGCCGGTTTTATTCATTGCTGCAAAGGTAACCAAAGTAAGCAGTTCCTGCTAATGAAACTCTCACTTAATTCTGCATAAAATGTTATTTATAGTACAAACAATAAAAAGGCAGGTAATT
>CAZTKV010000033.1:0-13984 GCA_964614285.1 uncultured Chitinophaga sp.
TGCTTATCCAGTTCCCTTCGGGTAACATTCCCACTATTTCACTATGGGCATGCTGACTGATCTGCCGCAGGTTGGTTTTACGGTATGCATCCGGCATCCAGTCCTTAGGTTCAATTTTGACCTCGTTGTCAATCTTTTGCTGAAAAATTTGCTCAAAATCCTGAACAGGCATAACTCACATTTTTAGATTACAAATGTAGCCAAAACTGAAAGCTGATTACAGCTTTTGTTTAGCCCTTACACCGATTAATAAAAACTCGAATAGTTAAACCCGGCAGGCTGGAAACATATTATTCAAAGCCAGTAATTTCCCTTTCTTTCCCGGCCTATGATATTTTATACAACAATGTCTTTTATGAAAATGCAATGTACGATACTCCTTACCCGCAATACAATGATTATTGTCATTTATTATTTTGAAAATTCTCAGAAATAGACCAGAAAGCGTTTATGAATTTTATAATCTTAAATATACGGCCATGCGTAAGCTATATCTACTCCTCGCCTGGCTATCACTTTCTGCTTCTGCCATTTCACAGAACCTGGTAGCGTACTATCCTTTTAACGGAAATGCAAATGATGAAAGCGGCAATGGTATTAATTCAACCTATACCGGTGCCGGAGTTACACTAACAACCGACCGGTTTGGCAATGTCAACAGTGCTTACAATTTTAATGGTGCAACGAATTCATACATGCGGATGCCGGCCGACCTGATGCCGACCACTAACCGTACAATTTCTTTATGGTTTAATGTTCCAGATGTAACAAACAGGCCGGGTTTATTAGGATATGGTGGAAACGGTGGTTGTGGTACCACCCTGCTGATGGGGCTTAATTTATTAGGTTCCGGTCAGTATTATGTTCAGGGCCACTGTGGTAATAATACTGCCGGGTATACATATCCGGCAGCACCAGTCAATAACTGGTATCATTGGGCTTTAACTATTAATGGCAGTGCCCAGAAAATATATATAAACGGGCAACTCAAAAGTACCAACAATACATTTAGTGGCAGTACTGCAGTAGCAGGAAAAGATTTTTCATTGGGAGTTATAACTTCAATTTCTGGTACAGCTCCATATACAGATGCCAATGTGGGCTATTTAACAGGCAAACTGGATGATGTCCGCATTTATGATAATGCAATGACAGATGCACAGGTGCTGCAATTGTATCAAAACGAATCAACGGGGCTAGTTGCTTTTTATCCTTTTAATGGCAATGCCAACGATGAAAGTGGCAATGGCAACCATGGAACTGTAAACGGAGCCACATTGACAACTGATAGATATGGCAATACCAATAAGGCCTACAACTTTACCAATCCTAACTATATAAGCGTTCTTAATTCTAATATGTTTGGAGATGAGTTCACAGTGTCATACTGGTTTAAGATAGGCAGTTACTTTGGACAAAGGGGAGTCATGAGTAATGTTGCTGTTCCAAATGGAGGGTTTCAACAAGCATTTGACGGAACAAGTTTTTCATATGTTTTAGGGTATAGTTTTATAGGGGGCTACTCTCCAAACTTTTTTTACGCTAATTATACGATGGTAGAACCGCTTAGCCAATGGCACCATGCAGTACTGACTTACAAAAAACTGGGCACATTCTCCTCCGAAACTAAGTTGTATATCAATGGGGTTTTAAAAAAGTCAGATGTACATGTTGTGCCAATAACATATACTCCCAATGCTGTTTTTTATATTGGACAAAATCATGGTGGTTTGAATTTTCAAGGCGATTTAGATGATATTAAAATTTATAACCGCAATCTGTCTCCCAATGAAATTCAGCAACTGGCCGATATACCCATAATGCCGGATCTGCTGGCTTATTATCCCCTGAATGGCAATACTAATGATGTGAGTGGTTATGGGTATAATGGTATTGTGTACGGAGCAATACCAACTGCAGATAAGTATGATAACAATAGCTCGGCATATTCCTTCAACGGGGATGTTGGTATAGCCTTGTCAAACAGCAGCTCTCTTCATTTTTCCGGAACTCCATTTGCTTTAAGTGCATGGGTTAAGTATTCATCCATTACCAGTGCATCTGTTATTGTGGGTAAGCATTTTTGCGGTACTCCAAACGGTTATATACTTGGGGTAGAGAATAATATTCCTGTGTTCTGGTTAAGCAACAGTGGCTCCTGGAATATAGTAAGCGCCGGCACTGCTTATAATGATAATAAATGGCACCATGTGGTGGGTGTTTTTACGGGCAGTCAGCAACTCATATATATGGATGGGGAATTAAAATCAAGTCAAAGTGCGGCATTTGACAATCCTAATGTTGGTTCACTTGTTTTGATAGGTAATACATCCGGTAGTTGTGGTTCAGGATGGTTTACAGGAAGCATTGATGAAGTAAAAATTTACGGAGCTGCGTTGGATGCTCTACAGGTAGAAACATTGCATAAACAAAGCAGGGGAAGCGGGAATGCTGTCAATTTTGATGGTGTGGATGATCATATTGTAACAAATGAATACCTGGTACCAACAACCGGAGATTTTACGGTAGAATTATGGGTGTACAATAGAAATATCAACGGGTACAGGGAATTCATTTCTCAAGGTGGCGGGGGTAGTGCTTTTTATATTGGGACATCAGATGTTACCGGAAATATTAGATTGGGTGATACTTGGGCAACTTCTACAGTATTACCATTGAATAAATGGGTGCATTTAGCTGTAGTAAAATCGGGGTCCAACGGCGCTTTATTTTTGGATGGAATTCAAGTGGCGAGTACAACAGCGTATTCAGTAGGAGCAGGCGGAGCACAAACTTTAATTGGCAAACAATATGACGGGTTCCTTGAATATGCTGATGCTATTTTGGATGAAATCAGGATATGGAACACTTCGTTATCTATTGGACAGATCAGGGATTGGATGAATAGAAAAATTACAACTGTGCACCCTGCTTTTTCAAACTTGGTCAGTTATTACAATTTCGATGAAAAAAATGTTTTGCATGCCTATGAAATGAAAGGGGCGAAAACCGCGACTTTGGTTAGCGGTCCGCAGTATGTCACTTCAGGAGTACCAATTGGTGATGCCAGTGTAGCTAACTACTCGAACCCAAACACTCATGGTACAACGCTGACTTTGAGTAGCGGGGAACTGTTTGAGGTATATGATCCTGTCTGGGGGCTGACTGGTGTTAATATATATGTCGTAAAGGATCCGCCTGAGACACAGGTTGGTATTTTGGGCTTAGGTACCAATGATCATTATTTCGGAGTACACATCAATTCAGGCGGGAATCCTATATCCTATACAGCCCGGTATAATTATACCGGTAACCCATTTGTTTCGCCTGCTACAGAACCTACGCTGCAATTATTCAAAAGAGCAGATAACAGTGCCACAACTTGGGCAAACAGCGGGGCTACTTTAAATACTACAACCAATACATTAACAGTAACCGGCCAGAACACCGAGTATATCCTTGGCTCATCAGGCTTTAGCTTGCCGGTTACCCTGCTCAGTTTTGAAGCCAAAAAAATAAATGCAACAACAGCACAACTTAACTGGAAAACAGCACAGGAATTAAACAACAAAGGCTTTGAACTGCAGCGAAGTTTCGATGGAAGTACCTTTATTAATATTGCTTTTATAGCCGGAGCCGGTAATACTGATGTAGTGAAAGAATATAGCACTACAGATGTGCCGGGTAGAACAGGCCCGGTGTATTACCGTCTGAAACAAATTGATGTTGACGGGAACGATAAGTTTTCTCCCATTGCCAGTTTATTATTCGATACACAGGGCCTTATCAAAGTGTATCCGAATCCTGCTCAGCAACAGGTGATCATTGAAGGAGTTAACAATTACAACCGGATACAATTGTTTGATGTAACCGGCAAAATGGTAAAAGAACAACTGAATAATGGCCAATACCTGCTTACCATGAATCTGGGAGGATTAAAGAGCGGTATGTACCTGCTGCGGCTGATGAACGGGATCGAAAACCAAACCATTAAACTGATGATTGGAAATTAAAGTTGAACAGGAGATAAAAGCCTTCGTATAATATTATGGAGGCTTTTTATTTTGCATCAAAATCCACTACCACTTTTTCAGTTTTGGGATGTGATTGGCAGGTGAGTATATATCCTTTTTCCACTTCTTCTTCTTCTAATCCCCAATGAACATCCATCATTACTTCGCCTTCCAGCAATTTGGCCTTGCAGGTACAGCACATACCGCCCTTGCAGGCATAAGGAAGATCAGCGCCTTGTTGTAAAGCAGCATCCAAAATTGTGGTATCGCTGACCAGTGGTAGATCAAAATCAAAACTTCTGCCATCCACTTTCACAGCAACTCTGCTCTTAGGCCCGCTTTCTTCCGACTTCTGACTTCTGACCTCTGGCTTCGTTCTCTGTCCCGGTGAAGTGAACAATTCAAAATGTATTTTCTTTTTGTCAATACCTTTTGTTTCTAAAAAATCTTTTATGCAGAAGATCATTTCCTCCGGTCCGCAGATGAAGAATTCATCTGTGCTGGCATACTCAACCAGTTTGCCAAGATCATTTAACTTCTCCGTATCGATCCTTCCAAAGTTTACGGCAGTATCTGTTTTTTCCCTGCTTAATACATGGATCAGGTTAAATCGTTCCATGTATTTATTCTTTAAACCTTCCAGTTCTTCAAAAAAAATAATGGAACCGCGGTTCTTATTGCCATAGACTAACGTAAAGTGGCTGCCTGGCTCTGTGCCCAGTGTGGTTTTGATCAGTGAAAGAACAGGAGTAATTCCGCTTCCGGCGGCGAAGGCGAGATAAATCTTTTTTTGAGCCGGGTTGAGCTCGGTATAAAATTTTCCCACCGGTTGCATCACATCAAGAATATCACCTTTTTTCAGTTGCTCATTGGCGAAACCGGAAAACAAACCACCTTCTACTTTTTTGATAGCTACTTTCAATTGATTTTCCAACGGGGAGGAGCAAATGGAATAGGTTCGCCGTACTTCTTCGCCATTGATTGTGGTTCTCATGGTCAGACTTTGTCCCTGGCTGAATTGAAAATCTTTTTTTAATTCAGCGGGAACATCAAAGAGAACGGATACACATTCAGGAGTTTCTTTCTTTATATCTTTTACAGTGAGACGATGAAAATGAATGGACATAGATCAGGGTTGTTTTCGTAAACCATCGATCATGATCATTACCATATTCTCTTCCAGTTCCTGCGCACTGATCTTCGCTTTACTGCGGTGCCAGCTTTCAATACCACTGATGGCATGCAGCATAATCAGTACAGCAGTCGGGGCATCGATCTTCCGGATCTCATTTTTGGTAATACCTTCTTCAATGATGGCAGCAAATTTTTTTCTGTAATTGCGTCGCTGAGTTTGAAAATTAGACAGGTAAGGCTCTTCCAGGTGCTTCCATTCCCGGTCACTTACATAGACATCTTCATAATTCTCTGTCATTTGTTTTATATGGAAGCGGAGCAGCTGCTCAATCTTGCCAATTGTTTTTTGCTGACTGCTTTCAATTGCATCAATAGTGGTGTTATATACATTGGCCACATCAAAGCAGATAGCTTCCAGTATCTCATTTTTTGAACGGATATGATTGTACAGGCTGGCAGCTTCAATACCTACTGCCTCGGCAAGGTCCCGCATAGAAGTAGCGGCAAAACCTTTTTCACGGAACATTGCAGCGGCCTTGATCAGTATCAGACCTTTCTTGGAAGCTTTTTTTCGTTGTGCCTTCGCCATACTCAAAGATAATGAACCGTGATATTAAGAAAATTATGAGAATTATCAGTCATTTCCTGTTTTTCCCGTTGGTTTGTTATTGACTGGTTCGTTTGCCGGTTTTAAAGGGATCGGGGGTTGTACGGATTCAACCTTTTCATTTTTTGCGGGTATGATCAGTTCATTACTAAGGTCCGGTTTAATTTGTCTGGCTGCTTTCACATCATTCTGTGAGTCAAAAAAGGTCCAGAAAAGTCCGCCATCCCAGGACTGGCCCACAAGGTATAATATGGTTGTAATTCTTTTGCCATCCCACTCAATGACCGACTGAAGTTCAATGACGGACTGAAAATCATTACCTGTTTTAATGACTTGTAATACTTTTCCCGGTTCATATACCTTCCAGGCGGTTGCAGGAATTGGTCCAAAGGCACGGGCAATATAATTAATGAATTCAGAGCGGCCTCCCATGGTGCCGATGATCGATGGATTGGTGTACCGGGAAAAAAGATCCCAGTTTCTGCCTTTAAAACCTGTAGCAAGACTATCTGCGCAAATTTTAATATTCTTTTTGACAAAGCTGGTGTCAAACTGGGCTTCCAAACCAGATTGAAAAAAGAGTATCACCGATAGAAAGACAAGCTTTTTAAGAATCCCGGAACTGAACATTTGTCAAAGTTATTAAAACAGCAGTTATTGCTTTTTTCAGGTATACAAAATTCATGTAGGTTTGCACGCCACGTTGGCATTTTGTGATAACAATACTAATTTCTATGTCTTTAATTACGGTCGGAACAATGGCTTTTGATGCTATCGAAACCCCTTTTGGTAAAATTTCGAAGATTGTAGGAGGTTCAGCTACTTATGTGGCATATGCAGCCAGCAACTTTGTAAAACCGGTTCAACAGATATCTATAATAGGAAACGATTTTCCGCAGGAAGAGCTGGATGAACTCAGGAGCAGGGGAGTGCATCTTGATGGAGTAGAAATAGTACCTGATAAAAAATCATTTTTCTGGAGCGGACGTTATCACGAAGACATGAATAGCCGGGATACATTAACAACCGATCTGAATGTACTGGCTGATTTTGATCCTAAAGTACCCGATAGTTACCAGGGCGCAGAGTTCCTGATGTTGGGCAACCTGGCGCCAAAGATTCAGCTAAATGTGATACAGGAAATGAAAAAGAGGCCCAAGCTCATTGCGATGGATACGATGAACTTCTGGATGGAGTCGGCCATGTCAGAATTGAAAATTGTGCTGAAGTATGTAGACATGCTGATTGTGAATGACGCAGAAGCAAGGCAATTAACAGGATTATTTTCACTGGTGAAAGCGGCTAAAAGTATTATGCAAATGGGGCCGAAATATGTGATCATCAAAAAAGGTGAACATGGCGCTTTATTATTCCAGGATGACGAAGTGTTTTACGCTCCCGCATTGCCATTAGAGGATGTATTCGATCCTACCGGAGCCGGGGATACTTTTGCCGGCGGCTTTATTGGCCATTTGGCAAAAACAGGAGATATCTCCTTTGAGAATATGAAGCGGGCTATCATTGTTGGTTCTGCTATGGCAAGTTTTTGCGTGGAAAAATTTGGTCCCACCCGGCTGAAAGAGATCAACCAGGAAGATATCAATAACAGGATACAACAGTTCAAAGACCTGGTGAGTTTTGATATTGAATTAGTATAACTTAAAAAATAATACAATTAATAACAAGAAAGCCGCTTTAATCTGAAACAGCTTTCTTTAATTTATTTTTCTTGCCAGCACTACCGCATTTTTAAATTTTTCTTTCTTTCCCTGCAGGTTGAAAATTTCAGTAAATACAATATAAGTACCTATAGGTAGTTTGAGGCCTTTATCGTCCAGTCCATCCCAGTTCCAATAGCCATCTAATCCCAATGTGCCGTTGCGAACCAGATTTCTAACTGCTCTCCCGGAAGCATCGAAAATGGTGATATTGGCAATATAACCCGGCTCTGCTACTTTATATTGAATAGTGGCAATATCATCCCGGCCATCATTATCGGGTGAAAAAACTTTCGGTGTTACTGCAATTACTGCGTTAATGCTGCTGAGTAATTTGTACTGTGAATTTTTGTACGTGGGTGTTCCATATCCTGATGTGGAGGCGGCGCTGGTCCAGTTGGCAGCATCTTGTGATACTCCTGCAGGATCAATCCTCTCTATGGCTACTCCTTCAGCATTGTCAATCAATTTAAAATGCCAGTCGTCTTTATACTTCACTTCGTCTATTACATTTCCCTGGAAGTTTAATGTTATCACTGTTCCTTCATCATCCGGAAAAGAGGGTGGCGATGAAATGAGCAAAACATGATCCGGGTTTTTCACCAGGTATTGCAGGGAAAGATTATTGGCATCTTCTGTTTCTACAATGAAATCACCGGGGAAAATATAAAAAGGAACCGCACTTAATACTTTAATAGAACTGATCACTCCGCTGCTGTTTCTGTTGGCAATATATAGTTTAGAAGCATCGAATATCCTGTTGCTGTTGTTATAAAATTCCACATAATCAAAAGCATTGCTTCGGGGGTTAAAAAGAATTTCATTGATTATAAATTCCCCTGCAGCTGCATCTTCGGGCAAGCCCACTCTTACTTTATTGGCGTTACCAATCATATTGCCCTTGCAATCTTTTATATTATTTGCTGTGATATTGTAAACCGTATTAGCTTGTAAAGGAGTAGCTGCTTTTAACTGTACCTGGTTAAATAATGGTGCGATAGAAGCAGCACTTATCAGCGTCAGGCCTCCATCAATGGAATAGCTGCTGATTGTTGCTCCGGATAAACTGTCTACCGATTCATCGTATACCAGTATAATGGTTACATTATCTGTTGTGTATGCCCTTTTCAATTGCGGAGCAGTTGCATCATTGTTAAGGGCCTCAACTGAATTCTTCTTTCCGGGTGTTCCGCCTGTAGCACTGCTGCTTGCTTTCCAGTTATCCATACCGGTACAGGGATTTTTCGTATCTATCATTTCCAGTGTCCAGCCACCTTCTTTTTTTAAGTCATTCTGATACCAGCCTGATGTGTATGCAATGGCATGAATGATAGTGCCATTGGCTGCTTTAATGAACAGCTGATCTCCATCATTATCTAAGGAGGGGAAACTGGTAACTGAAATAGTTGTTCCAAATGCTGACAGGGCAGCTACTGCACTGCCGGTACATACAATAACAAAACTGTCAGGCTGCAAAGTGAAGTTTGGCATCGGCCCGCTTTGTCCCGATGCATCACCAATGCGCCAGTTTTGTAAGTTGACAGGTGCAGCAGTAGTGTTCTTTAATTCTATCCATTCATTATTAGGCAAACCAACCTGGGGAGAAGGGTCAGCCATTATTTCATTGATCACAATGTCATACCTGTTTTGTGACAACAAACAAACAGGTGTAAGTATAAAGAAAAGTAAAAGGGATAAGGTTGATTTCATTGTGTACAAGTTAAATAATCATTTCAAAATTGTACTACATGAAATTTATGAGTGATTTTTTGGCTGGAACTGCCTACCCTCCTATTTTTGCACAGCAATGATTACAATGAAACATACAAAACGCAATAAGAAACACTTCTGAGGAAGGTGTGCAGCGTTATGTGTGTATCAACATAAAAGTTTAGCAGGCCTTCCATACGGAAGGCCTTATTTTTTGTTCCTAACCCTGTCTGCCGGCAGGTCCTAAAGGGAACAACAAAGTATAAAAGGGAAAACTATTTATTAATAAAAAATCACTCCCTTCGGGGAGGTTAGGAGGGTACAATGAAAGTTGCAGTAGTAGGTGCCACAGGATTAGTAGGTACTAAAATGTTACAGGTATTGGCTGAAAGAAACTTTCCGGTTACAGAGCTGGTGCCGGTAGCATCTGAAAAATCAGTTGGTAAGGAAGTGGAGTTTAAAGGAAATAAATACAAGGTGGTGAGCATGGCAGACGCTATTGCTGCCAAACCCGCTGTAGCTATTTTTTCCGCCGGGGGAAGCACTTCGCTGGAATGGGCGCCCAAATTTGCCGAAGCAGGAATAACTGTGATCGATAATTCATCGGCCTGGAGAATGGATCCTTCCAAACCATTGATAGTTCCCGAGATCAATGCAGATATACTTACGGCGAATGATAAGATCATTGCCAATCCCAACTGTTCAACTATTCAAATGGTAGTGGCTTTACATCCGCTGCATAAAAACTATGGTATTAAAAGAATTGTGGTGAGTACATACCAGAGTGTGACAGGAACGGGAGTGAAAGCGGTTGAACAGTTAAAAGGGGAAAGGGCTAAAGAAGTGAAGGGAGAGGATGCTGAATATCCGATGGCTTATAAATATCCGATCGATCTTAATGTGATTCCGCAGATAGATGTGTTTCTTGACAACGGCTACACTAAAGAGGAAATGAAAATGGTAAAAGAAACCTGTAAGATCATGCGGGACGATTCGATTCGTGTTACAGCCACTACTGTCCGTATCCCGGTAATGGGGGGACACAGTGAAGCAGTAAATGTAGAGTTTGAAAAAGATTTCGATTTAAGCGAGGTGAGATCGTTGCTGCATTCAGCCCCTGGTGTAGTAGTGGTGGATGATACAACTACGCAACAATATCCGATGCCAAAAGATGCACATGAAAAAGATGAAGTATTTGTTGGCAGATTAAGAAGGGATGAAAGCCAGCCAAATACTTTGAACATGTGGGTTGTATCTGATAACCTGAGGAAGGGGGCTGCAACCAATGCAGTGCAGATAGCGGAATACTTACATGCTAAAGGATTACTCGGCTAAAGACTGGTTAATAAAATTTATCACCGGTTGCAGCGTTTCAAATGCCGCAACCGTTTTTTTTACCAGGTCCTTTGATGTAAGGTCCGTATCCTTTAATGATGTCATTGCTACAAAGCTTTTCAGTTTCAGGTATTCTGCGGCACGATTATCAGCTTCATACCCTTTAGGTAAACGGGTCAGCACATATTCAGGGTCACGGGACAGGTCAGTATATACAGATTTGAATTTTTTTGAACTGATAATTTTCTTAAACGCTGCAAAATTGTAATCAATCTCCTGCCTTACTTTATTTAATTCAGGGGGCATAGGCATCCATAAACCACCGCCTGCGAAGCTTTGACCGGGTTCGCAATGGAAATAATATCCTGCATACAAAGATTTCTTACCTCCCCGGTTTATATAGGCCCCCATATTCGTTTTATAAGGCGATTTGTCTTTTGAGAAACGAACATCACGGTTGATGCGAAACATACAATCTTTGGCTACCAATGATTTTACAGACGGGTCTTTTTTTGCAAGCTGGTCAATAACTTGCTGAATAAACCGGCTGAAATCTGCTTTGGCCTTTTCATATTCTTTCCGGTTATTATCAAACCAGGGTTTATTGTTATTCTTCTTCAGGTCTTTCAGGAATTTAATAGTGGAAAGGCTCAGCATTTTTTTGCGTTTTTGCTAAGATAATGCAGATAGGCAATACCGGGCCCAACTATAAACAATGAACTAATAACCATAAACTTTTTATATCCTTCCCCAGTTCTCACCGCTTTTGATCCGGTACATTGTCATCTCACTAACATTATACTTTTGTGCTAATTGCTTAATAGTGATACTCCGGTTCTTGTTGTTGAGAATACTTTTGATCTTTTTCACCTGCGTGGCTGTAAGTTTAAGCCCCTCCGTTTTATTAGCCTGCTTCACCTTATAAGCGATTTTAGCAGGACTATATTGCTGATGCGCCATCATTTGATCTAAAGTGGCCCAGCGAAGATTCTTAATATTATTATCAAGTTTATTGTGATTTTGGTGTATCACATATTTATGCCGGGGAGAGGCTTTCTTCAAAAAGATCTTCGCCATTTCACGATGGATATACAAGGTGCCCTTGTTGTTAGGCCGGTGCAGGTTTAGTGTACGATAGCCAGTGGTAAGTGAACCACTCAGGGCTTTACCATCTGTTAATATATTTTTTTTATAACTGGCAATGCGTCCAAAGCTGGATACCGCATAGCGATTGCGTAATTGCCTCCATCCGGAAAAAATCAGTGGCTTCCAGATTTCACCGGCTAATTTTTTTATCATAACATTAAATTTTAGCCAGGGACAGGTTGCAGTTAATAACGTTGGTACGCAGAGGTTATCAGAGCAGTTTGTATTATTACTAAGTTAAACTAATTAATGGCAAAGGCCATATTATTTTTTACCAACCAATTGCAGAAATTCATCTTCGGAAATGATCTTTACTGTATTGATTTTTTTTGCTTTTTCCAGCTTACTGCCAGCATCTTCCCCTACCACCAGATAGTTAAGCTTGGCACTTACGCCACTTAGTATCTGCCCTCCGTTTTCTTCTGCCATTGCTTCGGCCTCACTTCGTTTTAGTGTTGGTAAAGTGCCTGTAAACAAAAAGGTTTGACCGGTGAGGTTACCGCCTTTAGTTAATTCTTTCTTTTCATTCTTTAATTGAAGCCCCAGTTTTTCGAGTTCTTCCAGCATTTTAATATTATCCTTATTGCTAAAAAAGTGGTGGATACTTCCTGCTACTTTGGGTCCCACATCCTCCAGGTTTTGTAATTCTTCCAGTGAATATTTTTTGAAATCAAGCAAATGATTTACTGCCTGTGCCAGAGTTTTAGCGGTTGTTTCACCAATGAATCGGATACCCAGTGCATAAATCAAACGGTGTAGTGGTTGTTTTTTTGAATTGACGATGGCTGTTTGCAGGTTGTCAATTGATTTTTGACCGAAACCTTCCATACCACTGATACTGTTAAAATCGAGAGTATAGATGCCGGGAATATCTTTTAATAAACCGAGCTCATAAAACTTACGGACATTGGCATCTCCAAAGCCACGAATATCCATAGCATCTTTGCTTACAAAATGAATGATTCGTTCTACGACTTGTGCCGGGCATTCAATATTGATACAGCGCCAAACCGCCTCCTCTTCTTCTTTAAATAACTTACTGTAGCACACAGGACAGGTTTTGGGAAAATGGATTTTCTTTTCATGCCCGGTTCTCACATCGGCCAGTGATTTTACAATCTGGGGAATCACATCTCCTGCCCTTTCTATAAGTACAGCATCGCCAATCCGCAGATCTTTTTCTTTTATATAATCTTCGTTATGAATAGAGATACTGCTTACTGTTACACCCCCAACCGCAACAGGCTCCAATTTTGCTACTGGTGTTACAGCACCCGTTCTTCCTACCTGAAATTCAACATTGAGTAACTTACTGGTAGCCTGTCTTGCTTTAAACTTAAAAGCTATAGCCCAGCGGGGATGATGGGAGGTCATTCCCATTTTTTCCTGTAAGGCAATATCATTTACCTTGATCACCATGCCATCAATCTCATATGGGAGATCATCTCTTGTAATCTCAAATTGCTCACAATATTTTATCACAGTATCTATGCCCTTAAATATTTTCTTTTCTTTCTCGGGGCTGCGGAATCCAAGATCCCATAACAGTTTTAGTGAACCGGAGTGTGTGGTTAACTCAACCGGTAATTTTTTTCCTTTAAGGAGGGAATAATAACTGATATGATAAACAAATGCTTCCAGGTTTCTTTTGGCCACCTCAGCAGGGTCTTTAAGGCGTAATGTTCCTGCAGCCGCATTCCTGGGATTGGCCAATGGAGGAATTCCCTGTTCCATCAAACCCTCGTTGTATTTCTTAAAGTTACTTTTATTGATCAGTACTTCGCCTCTTATCTCTACTTGTTGAATTCCGAAATCAGAGAATTTTGCTGATAATGGAAGGGAGCGGATCTGCTTAATATTGATTGTCACCTGATCACCCTCCACTCCATCACCCCTTGTAGCACCACGGGTTAACAAATCGTTTTCATAGATCAGTGAAATACTGCCACCATCGAATTTTGGTTCTACACAGTATTCTATTTTATCAAGACCGGTCAACTCTCTTGCCTTTCTGTCGAAATCAATAAGGTCATCGGCATTATATGAGTTATTCAAGGAAAGCATAGGTACGAGATGTTGTACTGTCGGAAAATCTTTGGTCAATCCCTTTGCCACCCGTTGGGTAGGGGAATCAGCCGTTATCAAATCCGGGTTGCCATTTTCAATTTTTTCAAGCTCCTTATAAAGCTGATCATATTCAAAATCTGAGATCAGGGGGTCATTTAGTATATAGTACCTGTATTCGTGAAATCGTAATACATCTTTAAGTAGTCCGGCATCTTTGTCCTTAATTGACCCAGAGGATTTTTTCTTAATCAACT
>CAZTKV010000033.1:14084-15932 GCA_964614285.1 uncultured Chitinophaga sp.
AGTAGTCCGGCATCTTTGTCCTTAATTGACCCAGAGGATTTTTTCTTAATCAACTCATTTGTAAGCTTTTGTAATTCCTTAGTAGTGTCTTTTGAATACATGATGCTAATAGTTGCGGTAAAGTTAGTGCCTCACTCAATAAATATACTACCTGACAGAAGTGTATATTTAAAAATTAATGTGTCGTAAGTACATATTTATTATCTTCGAAGACGGTTTTTTAAACAAGGTGTTATTTCTCTCTTGTTTCAGCCGAATTTAAAGTTGCAAAAAAGAGCTTGCTATGATAAGAATCTTTACACTGCTTTTCAGCATTGCATTTACTGCATTTACAGCAGGAGCACAATTACTCACCTGGACACCTGATTTTGCAAAGGATAATGATAATATTACGATTACCATGGATGCTTCAAAAGGCAACCAAGGATTATTAAACTATGCAACTCCTGGTGATGTGTACGTACATATCGGGGTAATAACAAGTGCAAGTACCAGTGCAACAGACTGGCGGTATTCCAAGTTTACATGGGCTACCACAACGGCTGCAGCCCAGGCCACTTCATTGGGAGGAAATAAATGGAGTTATACTATTACAAACATCAGGGCCTTTTTCAATGCACCTGCCGGAGTACCCTCCGGAGAAGTCATCCAAAAAATTGCGATCCTGTTTCGCAATGGTACCGGCACCGTCGTTCAGCGTAATGCAGATGCAAGCGATATGTTTATACCAGTATATGACAACACGATAGCAACCCGGTTTACTGCACCATTGTTCCAGCCAACGTATAACCGCATACCCGAGCCCATAACTAAACAGGTGGGAGATAATATTCAGCTTACAGCTATAGCCAATAAAACTTCTACCATGAAGTTGTTCCTGAACGGGACAGAAATTCAATCGGCAAGCGGAGTCACTACTATTTCTGCTAATCCAACATTAACTACCAGCGGTAATCAAACAATAAGAGTGGATGCTATAGATGGAGCCACAACAAAATCAGAAAGCTTCCAGTTTTTTGTGTCCAGTGCTCCAACAATATTACCCTTACCACCGGGTGTAAGAGACGGTATCAATTACGAAGCAGGTAATACTTCAGTTGTCCTTGTGCTGTATGCACCGGGTAAAAACCGGGTTTCTGTTATTGGAGAGTTTCCGGGAAGTAATTGGTCAGAGCAAACCAATTATGTAATGAATAAAACTCCGGATGGTAATTATTGGTGGCTTCGCATCAGCGGGTTAACTCCGGGTACAGAGTATGCCTTTCAATACCTGGTAGATGGAACATTAAAAATTGGTGAGCCTTATGCAGAGAAGATCCTGGATCCGAACAATGATCAATTTATTACGGCCAGTACTTACCCGGGCTTAAGAACTTATCCTACCGGGCTTACCACTGGAAATGTGAGCATTCTGCAAACCAATGCCCCGGGGTATAACTGGACGATCAGCAATTTTTCAAGGCCTGATAAAAGGAACCTTGTTATTTACGAAATGCTGGTAAGGGATTTTATTGCTACACATGATTGGAAGACTATACGGGATACACTGAATTATTTTCAGAAAATGGGTATAAATGCAATAGAGATCATGCCATTTAATGAATTTGATGGTAATGAAAGCTGGGGCTATAATCCTTCTTATTTCCTGGCACCTGATAAATATTATGGCCCCAAAAACTCCCTGAAAGAATTTATTGACAGCTGTCACCGAAGAGGAATCTCTGTGATTATGGATATAGCATTGAACCATACAACAGGAGCTAACCCCCTGGCAGCATTATACTGGAACAGCAGTACCAATCAGCCGGCGGCTAATAATCCATGGTTGAATGTATCTGCAACCCACCC
>CAZTKV010000033.1:16032-17424 GCA_964614285.1 uncultured Chitinophaga sp.
AGTTATGTAATCCTGGAACATTTTGCGGCTAATTCAGAAGAAATCGAGCTTTCAAACTATGGCATGCTTCTTTGGGGCAATGTCAATTACAATTTCTCAGAAGCTTCGATGGGATGGGTAGCGAACTCCAACTTTGAGTCTTACTTGCATACAGCAAGGGGCTGGGCCAATCCTCACCTGGTTAGTTATATGGAAAGCCATGATGAAGAAAGGCTGATGTATAAGAACCTGCAATTTGGCAATAGCTCAAATGCTTCGCATAATGTACGAGATCTTAATACCGCATTAAAACGTATCGAACTTTGTGCTGGGTTCTTTTTATCTGCACCCGGCCCTAAAATGATTTGGCAGTTTGGTGAGCTTGGGTATGATTTCTCTATCAATCGCTGTACCGATGGGACAATTAGTAATGATTGCCGCCTAAGTAACAAACCTATCCGCTGGGATTACCTTACTGTTGTGCAACGCAAACGACTGTACGATATCTTTTCCAGTTTGAATAAACTGCGGTTCCACCCATGGTATAAGGATGTATTTATTGCGAATAATATAAATCTGACCCGGAGCCTGGTCGGAGCTTTTAAAACAATGACCATTCGTAGCGCCACAGACTCATCTATGTTATGCGTGGTGGGTAATTTTGATGTTACTGCACAATCGGGTAACTTCACTTTTCCTGCCGGAGGTACCTGGTATGATTACCTGAATGGAAATACATTCACAGCAACCGGTTCAGCACAAAACATGACCTTGCAGCCGGGCGAATTTCATGTGTACCTGAACAGAAACCTGACCAATGCTGTAGTTACTTCCACCGGGGGAACTACTAACTCTGCTAATCAACTTACCGGCATCGTAGTTCCGAATCCTGCTACTGCAGCATCGGTATTGGAGATAGATGTACCACAAACGGGTAAGGTATTTGTTGATCTTTTTAATGGAGCCGGCCAAAAAATACAGGTTGTTGCGGCAGAAACATATACAAAAGGGAAGCATCGCATACCACTAAACGATAAAATCAATAATTTGCCTGCCGGAATTTATTTGTTTAGCATACAAGCTGCCAATAAAACAACACAGGTAAAATTGGCTATCCAATAATTTCAAATACCATTACATGACGGAAAAAGCCTTACAACAACTGAAGACGGCGGAGATTGAGAAAATAAGTCACCTTGATTATTTCAATATTGGTATAACTGTTGACTGTGTTATCTTAGGATATGATGAAAAAGAGTTAAAGGTATTGTTGATCAAATCTGATATGCAGGAATTCTCAGGATTATATTCCCTGCTTGGTGACTTTATAAAACCAGATGAAGATCTTGAAACAGCTTCTTACCGGATATTAAAAGAAAGAACCGGCCTTGATGATGTCTATCTTGAACAGGT
>CAZTKV010000033.1:17524-20956 GCA_964614285.1 uncultured Chitinophaga sp.
GACCGTAGAAATTTCAGGAAAAAAATATCTATCAAAGACTGGTTGGTAGATATAGATGAAATGGAGAATAATGTGCCTCACCGGCCTGGAAGATTATATACACTTAAGAAGCAGTACAAAACAAAAGGATCAGGTACCAAAGCGTTAGTACTTCATTGATCAAATAGTGTTTTTATAAAGACCCTCCCTGTACATACCGGGCAGGCAGGATGATTGACTTAACAGGTGTTTTGTTTTCCATGTTTTCAAGCATACGCTTTATTGCCAGCTTACCCAGTTCATAGCCATTTGTTTCTATATAAGTTATTTCGGGTTTAAACAGTCCCGGGATAAAACCATTGCTGATCGCCAACACTGATATGTCACCAGGAATGGACAATGCTGACTGATTAATACTTTTCATTGCACCAATCAACAGTTCATCACTCATACAGAAAATATGTTCAGGCTTTGACTTTTTGCTGATTGCCTCCGTTACTACTTTTTGTGCAGCACTACTACTGAGGCAATAGTGAAGATCAATTTGTATAGCTGCTTTCTCTTTTCTAAAGACTTTCAGGAAAGCATCCCTTCTTTTCTTGGTAATTGACAGTTCGGGATTGCCGAACAAGGCTATTACTTTTTTCTTCTTATACTTAATAATTGTATTGGCGGCTATCGTAGCCGCTTCTTCATCTGCCATACAGACGGTATCAAAGAGTTTGTTTCCCGGTACCTTGTCGAAAAAAATTACCGGGATACCACTTTCCTGGAACTTTGTATAGAGTTGGTCGGAGTGACTGTCCGGTACCAGTGATATAAACACCCCATCCACACGGCTCAGTTTACAGATTTTTAAATTTTCAGATTCTTGTAAAGGATCGTCAGCTGATTGAAGAATAATCAATGAATAGCCGTTCTTCCGGGCATCTTCCTCTACTGCAGCAATGAAGGAATCGTAAAATAAGTTGGAAATGGCCGGAACTATCAATCCAAATACCTTGCTTTTGTTTGTCCGAAGGTTTACTGCATAAGCATTCGGTTCGTACTCCATTAGTATGGCCAACTCCTTCACTTTTCTCTTTGTATTTTCTGAGATGTCAGGATGATTCTTTAAAGCCCTGGAGACAGTAGAAATACTGAGGTTAAGCTGAACGGAAATCTTTTTTAAAGTGGCTTGGGTTCCCATAACTCAAAATAACGGATTAAAATTATAACTAATTTATCCACCGCAAACATTTGCGGAAATGTTTTCGGACTTGCAGGTAGTGGGAAAAGTTCAACAAGTGTTTTTAGTACACATAATTAATTATAAATTTATTCTGTCTCTGGTGATTTTACTTTGTTTTTTATTACAAGCAGCGAACAGTTCAGTGAAAATGCCTGTATTTATAATAAATAATGAAAAAACAAGGTACAGCGCCACAGGCCAGCCGAAACAAAGACCTTGTCCCACCGTTAGGCATTAGTGTTCTGAGAAGGGCACTGCATATGAAACCGGATTAACACATCGATTATAATTTAAAAAAACGATTGCTTATGTCTGCAAAAACTCTGCTTTCTGCTATCCTTTGCTTCGTACTTGCGATTTCCGTGCAGGTTACTGCTGCGCAGGACAAAACTGTTACAGGTAAAGTGACTGATTCAAAAGACGGCTCACCGGTTGTGGGAGCCTCTGTTCAGCCTAAGGGCACCAGAACAGGAACATCTACCCGTCCTGACGGGTCATTTAGTATTAATGTCGGGCCTAATGTGACCATCCTTGTTATTTCCTCAGTAGGTTACGAAACCCAGGAGATTTCCATTGAGGGAAGGTCCTCTATTGAGGTTTCCTTTGTCGCTACAGCGGGATCTAATCTGAACGAAGTGATTGTTACTGGTTATGGCACAGCCAGGAAGAAGGATCTTACCGGAGCTGTACAATCAGTAAAGGCCAAAGACTTTAATAAAGGAGTGGTAACTTCTCCCGATCAATTGATTCAGGGTAAGGTTGCTGGTTTGCAGGTTACTAATAATAGTGGTCAGCCGGGCGGTGGCGCTACTATTCGTATCAGGGGAGCCAGTTCAGTAAGATCTGGTAATGGTCCTTTGTTTGTTGTAGACGGTGTACCATTAGAAGGTGGTTCTGGTCGTCCTGGTATCGGGCTTCCTAATATTGGCGATAGCCCCGGTGGTAACCCGCTTGCATTTATTAATCCGGCAGATATTGCCAGCATCGATGTATTAAAAGATGCATCTGCTGCTGCTATTTACGGGTCCAGGGGAGCAAATGGAGTAGTCCTTATTACAACCAAAAAAGGAAGTGGTGGTGATCCGCAGGTTGAATTTGGTTATTCTGTTGGATCTGCAACAATTCTCAAGCAATTAGATGTTTTGGACGGTGATGAATACCGTGCAGCATTAACAAAATATGGGTTAACAGGCGGTAACTATGGTTCCAATGTTAATGCAATGGATGAGATATTAAGAACAGGGGTTACACACAATGTTAATTTGTCATTAAGTGGTGGCAATCAGAATGCGAGATACAGATTTTCAACATCTGCCTTGGGGGAAAATGGAATTATTAAGGAATCGGGATTGACTAAATACACAATTGGGTTTACAGGTAATTTCAAATTCCTTGATTCTAAAAAATTAGGATTAGATGTTTCCATTAATACGGCCCAGGTAAATGAGGATGTAGTACCTATTACCAGGGATGCCGGATTTGAAGGAAACCTGATAGGCCAGGCATTGCAGTGGAATCCGACACATGACTTAATAAAGTCAGATGGTACTTACTGGATTCAGCCACAATTTGGTGCAAGTTCTATTAACCCGCTCTGGTTTTTGAAAATGTATGAGGATAGGGTAAACACTTCAACTATTTATGGAAGCTTGTCTCCTTATTACAAATTTACCAGCGACCTGGAATATCGTTTTCTTTATTCCGTCAATCAAAGTGATGGTAGCAGGAAAACAATGGTGGGAAGGCAGATGTTGAACATTGACAGGTATAAAGACAGGGGATTTGCTGCAATAGGCAATAATCGTGTAAGAACACAGCAGTTTACTCATACTTTAAGTTACAATAAGAACATTACTCCTGCGCTAAGTTTAAATGCAGTTTTGGGGTATGAGTATATGAAATTTGAATTCAAAAGCAATTCAATTACAGCACAGGATTTTAATGATATTGGCATACCTTATTATAATATGCTTGGCTTTTCATCACAATCTTCCCGTACGATTAATAATTATGAATCACCTACCAATGAATTACAATCTTACTTTGGAAGAGCTGCATTCAGTTATAATAATAAATATTTGTTGACCATAACGGTTAGAGCCGATGGGTCAACCAAATTTGGTGAAAACAACAAGTATGGTTATTTCCCATCATTTTCTGCAGCCTGGAATATCAGTAATGAGAATTTCATGAAGAGTGTGAATTTTGTACAGAACCTTAAG
>CAZTKV010000034.1:0-13721 GCA_964614285.1 uncultured Chitinophaga sp.
GATGTCCTCCTCCGTCCGAATTCTTTTTACATGATTTAGGCAACCGGTTGTAGGCATCTTCAGCAGCAGGTACATCATCTGCATCATACCCGCAATTAGCAATTGCCGTCTTTATTTGTTCAATATCTGTCCGGTCAGTTACATATTTCACCCGGGTCTCTCCCTTTCTGTAGTTTACATTTATATCCAATATACCATCATACCGCTTCAGGTAAGTCTCTATTCTTGTTTTACAACTTTCGCAAACTGCATTGGGTGTTTTAATGGTGGCCGTAAGCACCGGTTTGATTTGTGCCTGGCTTACAACAGCCAGTCCCAGCATTGCAAAAAAGGTAAACAGCATTTTTTTCATACGAATATCTTTATATGGCTGACTATATCTGACAATTAAATTTACAAAGTCCTTTTCCATCCTGCCGGATCATCCCTCCATTTTAACAAAACTTCCTGCTGGGCTGCCGATACGATTCCCTTTTGCACGGCAAGGTCAAGTAATGTAGGATAATCAGTAAGTGAATAGTACAGCAATGATGCTTGTGAGAAGGCTTCGGTTGCAACAGGGAAACCATAGGTAAAGATGGACACCATACCAATTACGTTTAGTCCCTGTTCCTTCAGCACATCGACCACCTGCAGGCTGCTTTTCCCGGTGGATACAAGGTCTTCTATCACCACTACTTTTTGTCCTTTCTCGTAAAACCCTTCAACCTGGTTTCCCAGCCCATGCTCTTTAGGCTTTGGCCTGACATAGATGTAAGGCAATTTCAGCTGATCAGCCGCCATTGCCCCCCATGCAATGCCGGCTGTGGCCACCCCGGCCAGCAGTTCCGCTTCCGGAAATTTCTCAAAGACCACATTGCACATTTCAGATTTAATATAGTCCCTGGTGAAAGGAAATGATAGCACTTTCCTGTTATCACAATATATCGGGCTCTTCCAGCCACTGGCCCAGGTAAATGGTTGTTCGGGATTTAGCTTAACTGCATTAACTTGAAGCAGTTTTTCAGCCACTACTTTTGCATCAGTCATGCCGTAAAGGTACAAGCTGCAAAGCACAAGGCACTATGTATATAAAAATTTACTTCGGCAATAAACCTCTTTTTCTTTGTGATGAAGTGGATGAAACTATTCAGCCATATATACATCATGATGATGTTATGTTCATTGATGAGCTGAATACACATACCGTAAAAACGATGATACATGAAATGCAACTGGAAAAAGTACATGCCGGGGTCTTTTTTCATCCAGACCTGGAAGAATTAAAAAAGGCCTTCTATAAAAAGTTTACCCTCATTACGGCTGCAGGCGGAGTAGTTGAAAATGAAAAGAAAGAGGTAATGCTGATTTTCCGAAGGGGTAAATGGGATTTACCAAAAGGAAAACAGGATAAAGGTGAAAAGCTGGAAGACTGTGCGTTAAGAGAAGTAGAAGAAGAAACCGGTTTACAAAAAGTAAAACTGCATGCTCCGCTATCTGTAACATATCACACCTATCATGAAGGAACAAAATTCATTTTAAAAGAATCTCACTGGTATACCATGAAGGTTGGGGGTGACCAGCAATTGATTCCGCAAGTGGAAGAAGATATTCATGAAATCAGGTGGGTGAAACCGAAAGACCTGGTAAAATATATTCCTGACTGTTTCCCGTCTGTAGCTGATGTGCTGGAAAAATTTACCGGTTAACTATCAATCTTTCCTTGCTATTACAGCAACAGTAAGCCGGCTCACACAAACTAATTTTTCCTTTTCATCATAGATTTTAATATCCCATACATGTGTACTGGCACCGATATGCAGGGGATAAGCAATACCTGTGACGAATCCTTCCCTGGCACTACGAATATGATTGGCATTTATTTCCAATCCTACACAATAGAATTTAGCATGATCGACGACCATGGCCGAGGCCACACTTCCGATAGTTTCTGCCAATGCACAGGATGCGCCACCATGCAGCAAACCGTAAGGCTGTCTTGTACGGTGATCAACAGGCATTCTGGCCTTCAGAAAATTATCCCCCAGTTCAGTCCATTCAATACCCAGGTATTCACCCATCGATCCTTTGCCAAGCTGAGCCAAATGTTCAAGAGCAAGGTCTTTATGAAACCAGATAGCCATATTTTATTTTGACAGGGAGTTAGAAACCACTTCCGGTAAGAATGGCGCTGCATTACCTCCATTGCGGATTATATCACGGACGATGGTGGAAGCCACTGAGGTATATTTTGGCTCTCCTGTAAGGAATATTGTCTCTATTGATTTATCCAAAGTACGGTTAGCATCAGCAATTGTTTTCTCGTATTCAAAATCACTTACGTATCGGATGCCACGGAGAATGAAATTAGCTCCTATCTTTTGGCAATAATTGATGGTCAGTCCTTCATAGACTGCCCCTTCCACTCGTTCTTCGTCCTTGTATATCTCCCTGATCCATTCAAGCCGTTGCTCAGGAGTGAACATTGGTGCTTTGGCTGCATTTAAACCAATACCCACGATGATCTTATCAAACAAAGGCAATGCCCGGTTAATGATATCAACATGACCGAGAGTAAGAGGATCAAACGTACCGGGGAAAAGACATATTCTGGACATAAAACAATGTTAGATGTTGAATGTACGATCCAAATACTGTTGCCCGGTGCTCATTATACACCCGACATCGTACATTTAATTATTTCGGTTTGCTAATAAATATAAAACTGCCATTCTCACCGCCACGCCGTTCTCCACCTGCTGTAAGATAATGGATTGTTTGCTGTCTGCTACATCACTGTCCAGTTCCACTCCCCTGTTAATAGGGCCGGGGTGCATGATCACAATTTCTTTATGCAGGCTATCAAGTAATTGCCGGTTGATACCATAGGCAAGACTATATTCTCTTAATGAAGAAAACAATACCTGGTTCTGTCTTTCCAATTGAATTCTTAGTACGTTTGCGACATCACACCATTCCAGTGTTTCTTTCAGGTTGTAATTTACCGTTACGCCTAATGCTTCGCTGATGTATTTCGGTATTAATGTAGGAGGGCCGCAAACAGTTACTTTCGCACCCATTTTATTTAACAGGTAAATATTACTCTGCGCCACACGGCTGTGCATGATATCGCCGATAATAGCCACTTTTCTTCCTTCCAGTGACCCTGTTTTCTCTTTTATGGAGAATGCATCAAGCAGAGCCTGGGTCGGATGCTCATTAATCCCGTCTCCGGCATTGATAATGGCAGCAGGAATATGTTGAGACAAAAAGTGCGGGGCTCCGCTGGCACTATGGCGCATCACTACCATATCCACCTTCATCGATAAAATATTATTAACCGTATCCAGCAGTGTTTCTCCTTTCGCTGCAGAGGATGAAGAAGCTGCAAAATTGATGGTGTCAGCACTAAGTCTTTTTTCAGCCAGCTCAAAGGAAAACCTTGTGCGGGTGGAATTTTCGTAAAACAAATTCACAATTGTCACATCCCTAAGTGAAGGCACTTTTTTGACTGGTCTTTGTAATACTTCTTTGAATTGCTCTGCTGTGGAAAGAATAAGTGAGATATCCTCCTTAGTCAGGTTTTTAATGCCCAGCAGATGACGAGTGGATAGTTGCATTAAAAGGCGAAATTAGGGTAATTTGTTCATTTTAGACCAACAAGCTTAGTTGTCTATCAGTACCACCTCATTATTTATGAGTTTTACTTTATCAGTTTTCCTGGTCTCAACAGTGGCCCCTACATAATCTGCCTGGATCGGGAACTGGCGGTGCTCCTTTCTGTCTATCAATACACAGAGTTCTACTTTGGCTGGACGTCCATAGTCAAGCAATACATCCAAAGCTGCTTTGATGGTGCGACCAGTGAAAAGTACATCATCTATCAGCACCACCGTTTTATTTTCGATAGCAAAAGGTATGTTCATCGTATCCGGGGCAAGAATCTCTTTACGGATGTCATCCCGGTAAAAGGTAATATCTAACTGGCCATACTGAATTTTCTGAGCAGTACTAATTTGCCGAATGTTGGAAACAATATCATTACCTACCACTACACCGCCTTGCTGTATACCAACAAACACTACATCGTTCAAATCGGTATGGCTTTTAATTAACTGATCAGCCAGCTGTCGTACAGTATCAGAAAGTTGTTGTGATGTAAGAAGAACCTGCATTAGAATAATTTGTTCCGAAGTTACGGCTACAATGGATAAAAACTATTTCTTGGGGCTTACATAGTCTTCCCGGGGAATAATCATAGTGCCTTTTGGCATAGTAACCCCGAAAGCTCCCCTTTCTACCTTGCCTGCCAATATATGCCAGCCTCTCACCTGGTCAAAAACTTCTAATACAAGACCGGGAAAACCAAAATAATCTAATGGCCCGGCGGGTTTAGGTATCGAGTCCGTAAACCATATTAGGGTTGAGTCATTTTTTTCATTCACATGCAATACTGACCGGCAACGATATCCCAGGATTTCTTTTATATCATTTAAAAAAAGCCAGTTCTGGTTCCTAACTGAATCCCGGATGAGGATTTTTTTTTCTTTTGGCCACGCAACTTCATGATAATAAAGATTTGTATTGAAATTGTATAAGATGGCATGATGAATAAGCTTATTACCAAAATTTTTGTTCTTTCTCCATGGATCATTCCCCTGGGGGATACGATACCAAAGAGATAAAGAGTCATTGAACACTAATCGGTCGCTAAGCCCCGGCAAGGTACGTCTTCCCCCATTTATTGTTATAGTAGATAACCTTTCATCATACTTATAAACCACAGAATAACCATCCTGGGCAAAACAAGTTGCAGTTAATAAAAATTGTAGCAGAAAAATAGCCAGACGTATCAAGAGTATCTATTTTTCCTGCATAAAAGGATATTTGTAATCCACCGGTGGATTAAAGGTTTCCTTGATCGTTCTTGCACTTAACCAACGATACAGATTCAAAATACTTCCTGCCTTATCATTCGTTCCGCTGCCTCTTGCTCCTCCGAAAGGTTGCTGTCCTACTACAGCACCAGTTGGCTTATCATTGATATAAAAATTACCAGCGGCATTCCGTAGTTTGTTTGTCGCCAGTTCAACAGCATCCCTGTCTCGTGATATTATTGAACCGGTAAGAGCATATGGAGAAGTATTATCAACCAGTTCCAACGTCTTTTCAAAACTGTTTGCCGGGTATACATAAATAGTCAGCACAGGCCCGAAAATCTCTTCGCACATAGTTACATACTTCGGATCTTTTGCCTGTATTACCGTTGGCTGAATGAACCAACCATCTTTACTGTCGCATTTTCCGCCTACCCATATTTCTGCTTTAGTATCTTTCTTCGCATTATCAATATAACGTTTGATGCTGTTAAAACTCTTTTCATCAATTACAGCATTGATAAAATTGGTAAAATCTTCTACCGTTCCCATTTTAAAGCTCTTCACCCCTGCTATCAATTTCTTTTTTACTTCCTCTGCTATATTAGACGGAATATAAGCTCTTGAAGCCGCAGAACATTTTTGTCCCTGAAATTCAAAAGCGCCACGCAGCAATGCAGTAACAACTACATCCGGATCAGCACTTTTGTGTGCCAGTACAAAATCCTTCCCTCCTGTTTCACCTACAATCCTTGGGTAAGATTTATAATTGGCCATGTTTTTACCAATCGTCTCCCACATATTATTGAAAACACCGGTAGACCCGGTAAAGTGGACTCCTGCAAAGTCCCTGTGATTGAAACACACCCTGCCAATGGTGGGCCCATCTACATAGATCAGGTTGATAACACCATCCGGCAGACCAGCTTCCTTCAGTATTCTCATCGTCATTTGTGCTGAATATACTTGTGTATTAGCCGGCTTCCATACCACCACATTACCACACATAGCAGCAGAGGTTGGCAGGTTGCCACCAATAGCTGTAAAATTGAATGGCGTCACAGCCAACACAAATCCTTCCAGCGGACGATACTCCATACGATTGTGCATACCAGCACCACTGATGGGTTGTTGCTTATATATCTCAGATAAAAAGTGAACATTAAACCGGAGAAAGTCAATCAATTCGCAAGCCGCATCTATTTCTGCCTGGAAAGCATTTTTACTCTGTCCCAGCATCGTTGTGCCATTCATATATGGACGATACTTTGTTGCCATCAGGTCAGCTGCTTTCAGAAAAATGCCTGCACGGTTTTCCCAGCTCATATTAGCCCAGCTCTCCTTAGCAGCCAGGGCAGCTTCGATTGCCTGGTGTACATGCTTCTCTTCTCCTGCATGAAAATAACCCAGTGTATGTTTCCTTTCATGCGGCGGGTGCATGGCTACCTTTTTTCCTGTTCTTACTTCCTTACTACCGATATACATTGGTACATCGATCTCTTGCTTTTTAAGTTCAGTCAATACTTCTTTTAGTCTTTTCTTCTCCGCGGAACCGGGTGCATAAGTTAAAACCGGTTCATTAACAGGCATGGGATATGAAAATGTTCCAAAACTCATATGACAAATTTTAAATTGTAAAATTAATTATTATCATGGCCCGATTCCAGTGCTAATAATCACACTCCGCTTTCCTTTTCACTCATCAGGTAAGCTTTAATAAATCCATCCAGTTCACCATCCATCACTGGCTGCACATTTCCCACTTCATAATCGGTACGGTGATCCTTTATCATTTTATATGGATGGAAAACATAACTTCTTATCTGGCTGCCCCACTCGATCTTTTTCTTTTTGGCATTGGTGGCATCCTTCAGAGCATTTCGTTTCTGTAATTCCAATTCGTACAAACGGCTTTTCAGCATTTGCATGGCAAGTTCCCTGTTACCTAGCTGACTTCTGTCCTGCTGGCACACCACCACAATACCTGTTGGAATATGCGTCAACTGCACTTTCGTTTCTACTTTGTTTACATTCTGTCCACCAGCGCCGCCACTGCGTGATGTTTCCATCTTTACATCTGCAGGATTCACCTCAATATTTATTGTATCATCCACCAGCGGATAAGCATAGACGGATACAAACGAAGTATGTCGTCTTGCATTACTGTCAAATGGGGAAATACGAACCAAGCGATGCACACCACTTTCTGCTTTTAAAAATCCATATGCAAACGGCCCTTCAAACTGCAACGTACAGGTTTTTATACCAGCACCATCGCCCCATTGCCAGTCCATTTCGGTAACTTTCCAGCCCTGCTTTTCACCGTACATTCTGTACATACGGGCCAGCATTTCTGCCCAGTCCTGGCTTTCTGTACCACCAGCGCCGGAATTTATCTGCAATACAGCAGGTAATTCATCTTCCGGTTCATTTAATGTGGCTTTAAACTCTGCATCATCTAACAGATCAAGTGCCTTTTGGTAAGCTTCTTTTGTCTCCTCTTCGGTGGCATCACCAGCTTTCCAAAACTCAAACAGCACGGCAAAATCCTCTACCCCTGTTTCGGCAGTTTCATAAAGCTTTACCCAATACTCATTCAGCTTGATGTTTTTAAGAATTTCCGTCGCCCTTTTATTATCATCCCAAAAACCGGGGCTTAGAGAAAGTTGCTTGTCTTCAGCTATCTTTTGTTGTCGGTTACCGACGTCAAAGAAACCTCCTTATCCCGGCAATGCGGGACCGCATATCCTGTAATTTTTCCTGTGTCATGGCTGCAAAGGTAAGGGAAAGCAAACAGTTGGGATGTACAGGCAACTGAATGAATGCCCAGCTGAGTTTTCCTTTTCCATCAAAGAACTTTTCCTGAACTTTAATGTTCTAACTTTCGAAACAAAATCCCAGATATAATGAAAAAGTATTTTTTTATTCTTACAGCAGCGTTTACATTATTACTTACTTCCTGTAACGAGGAAGGCAAAAAAAAGGAGGCTGAAATGAAAGAACCTAAATTGAAAGAAGAAAATGTTACCTACTCCCCTTCTGACATCAAGGATAGTCTCGTAATGGACGGCTTTGTAGCCTGGGATGAAAATATCGAAGGGAAACGACCGGCCGTACTGGTGGTACATGAATGGTGGGGAATGAATGACTATGTAAAAATGAGGGTAAGAGAATTGGCTAAACTTGGTTATATAGCTATGGCAATTGATATGTATGGAAACGGTAAAAGAGCTGATAATCCAACTGATGCTGGCAACCTGGCAATGCCCTTTTACCAAAACACACAAATGGCAAAACAGCGGTTTGATGCTGCCGTAGAAACTCTTAAAGCATACAAACAGGCAGATGCTTCTAAAATGGCAGCCATCGGGTATTGTTTTGGCGGCACGCAGGTTTTAAATATGGCTAATATGGGAGAAGATCTTGTGGCTGTGGTAAGTTTTCATGGCGGATTAAAAATCGTAACACCGGATAAAAGCAAACTTAAAGCACAGGTATTGGTTTGTCATGGAGGGGCCGATCCATTTGTACCCCAGTCAGAAGTTGATATGTTTAAAAAACAAATGGATTCAATTGGTGCCAGGTACACCTTTAAAACCTACGAAGGCGCCACTCATGCATTCAGTAACCCTGATGCCACTGCAAATGGTCAGAAATTCAATATTCCTATTGCATATAACGCAGCAGCAGATACCGCATCATGGAAAGATATGAAGGATTTTTTTGGAACAGTTTTTAAATAGTAGTTTTCCTATTATAATGACCAGCCCGGTACATCCCGGGCTTTTTTTATTCTTGAAGCATCTATAAAACGCTTACAATCATTGCTCATGCATAAAATACGATGCGGGATTCACGAAAAAATACTTAGTAAAGCTATGAATTACAAAAAGTAGTTTTTATTTTGTCGTCCCTTTGGACGTAAAACGAATCCCTTTGAAAAAAGTAATATTATCACTCTTTGCTGCTAGTCTTTTCCTGTCATCTTGCAAAAAAGAAAGCTTCGTTACCCCGGAAACGGAAGAACCTTGCTTACTTCAAACTTTTAATCCAGCCGGTCGATCCTATTCATCCGACTCGCTTGTTTCATTTGAGTGTACTTCAAAATTTTGTGGCCTGATGCCTATGAGTACAAGAAACTTCTGGATCTATGAAGATTCCGTCTTTAATGACGGTGTTTTTTCTCATATACAATATGACACACTTCGATTTACCAAAACATGGAAAACATTAAGCGATGAACTGGTATGGTGGGAAAGCAATATTTCAGTTGGTCTTCCGGAAAAATTGTATGCTAATGATTCCGCTCTCTTCAAAATGGAAGATCGTTTATTTACTCCGGGTGTAACGGATGCTAAAAAAGAATACAGTCTTTTCCCGGGTGATTCCCTTCGCTACCTGGCCAGTTTTGAAGATGCCGCAGCAATGGGCAGATCACTGAAAATACAAGAAACAATTACCACACCGGCCGGATCATTTGCAGATTATATTTATTTCGAGAAAAATGCCCGTAATTACCGTAAAGACCAGGTTTATTTCAAACCCGGCATTGGGGTGATCAGGTATATACAGGAAAAAGCTCCGATGGGTTTTCCGCAAATAAAATTGCAGCAGGTCTCCACGCTAATTGCCTATCACATTGAGTGATGCCGGATTGATCTTATCAATCCGGCATGTCTTTTTATTGTTTTACCAGAGAGATGGTAAGGGCTAATAATCACTCAGCGATTTTCCTGGCCAGTTCCTTCAACATCAGGGCATATTCAGCACTATAACTCTTTAATTCTTTTGGAGTATCAAATTTGGCCCGGTTAAAAGCACCTTTTAAAATATAATAAGCCATCTCTGCCTGCTCTGATGAATAGAAAAGTGAAGTGAATTTGCTCTCCATATCAAATTTTTTCAACCCTATCCCATGCTGGTAAAAATTAACCGGTAATATCACTCTCCCGGGAATAAAATAAGAAGACTCATCAGCTATCAATTGAAAGTAAATTGAATAATATTCAAGTACCTGTACCAATCTCTTCTTAAGTTCATCGTCTGACTCAAGCTTTAGTGGTTTCTTTCTCCACTCATTCATTGCAGGGGTGAATAGCTGAGTTGCATATCCATCTTCAATTTTTTTCAAATGCCAGATAAGTTTTATTTTCTCTCCGCCTGAATTAACGATTTCGGTCAACTGAAGGATATCATCTTTCAACCCGGTAAAAGTGGATTTAAAATTATCAAACCCCCTTCCTCCATCATAAACAAGTACATTTTCCTCTTCCTTTGTACCCCATCTACCTTTTATATCTATACTGTCCAGCTGGCTAAACTCACCATTAGGAGAAAAGCTGACCAGTTTCAAACACTTAAGCCCGGTTAAAGAATCCTGCATTGCTGCATATACTTTTTCCTGCTCATCAGTTACCAGTACATCTTCAGGATATAAAACAAACCAATTGCCGGTTAGCGCCTTCTGTACATCAGTATGCTCATCGGCCTGGTTACAGGCAATTGCAAGGGTTAAGAAAAATAGAATGACATATCGCATACTGCAAATATAAAAGTCCCCCTGCAATGCAGGAGGACTTTTGAGTACCAGTTCATAGAGATTAAGGTAAGGTTATCAGTCTTTGGTTGTTTCCATTATTCCATGTAAGCATTGCTTTGTTATCGCAATTACCATTATTCGGTGCACCATAATCAAGGAATAAAACTCTGCTGTTTATTTTAATTTTCAGTACACCATTGCTGATCCAGGGACAAATTACTTTCTTGATCAAAGGAGATTCAGTATTCAGGTTAATCGTCAATCCACCATTAAATTCTGTTTTTGATCTTCCTTCAATGCTGTATACATCATCCCGTATCGGGCGGGTAGCGCCTCCCTCAACCTGCTTTACATATTTAATAGCATCATATTTATACCCTCTTCCGTTAGGGAAAGTAACTTTACCTCCCACCACTTGCACAGTAAACTTAATATTGCTATTCTGGCTCAGGTTACTCACTACTTTCGTTCCTTCAATATGGGCACGGTTCAGGTAAAAATCAACAAAGGTGATAGTCATTACAGCACCCGGCCTGCGGATAGGTGCAGTCAGGTGAATAACAATAGCACCCCTGCGGTATTTTCCATCTGCACAAAGGCAACCGTTAGGTCCAAAATCGATGGTAATTGTTTTTGGATAAGTGCTGTCGTTGGGTGACACTGTAATTTCAGCGCAGGGGCCAAGACGTAAACGTAATTCAGCAAACGGAACAAGGCGGCCACTTTCTGTTCCTGAGCGACCATACATGCTCACATCTCCTTCTTCTTCTGCAGCTACCATACTCACATCCTCTACATCATCAAAGCTGGCTTCCGCCTGGCTGCTTTCATCAGATAAATTTGTAGCTTCTTCTTCAGTTAATGTATCAGTTGTGCTTGAAAGGTTGCTTTCTTTCTGACAAGAAATCAGGAAAGCTGAAAATAACACTGCAAAGGCAGCGATTGTGATCCGGTTAAGTGATAAAGTTTTCATGGCTATACTTTTTGTTTATAAATTATTAACGCAACTTTGGAACTGAATGGCGCAAGAAAGTTTAAAGACCACAATAAATTTTATTTTTCCTCCTCATTGAAACTGATCATAGAATATATAAGGCGGTATGTCTACGAAACAGATAAACAGGTTTTTATCCTTATTTCATTATTTACAGCTATTCTGATAACTCTGAATTACCATTTTGACATTAATGGATATATTCAAAAAAAAAGTTCGTTCCCTATTAAACTTATTTTATGGTATATAGTCTTCCTGAGTGCCTTTATAATTCCTCATTGGCTACTATATCTTCAAAGAGAGAAAAAAAATGATACAACAACACCCCGGCTTTTTTGGTTGTTTATCCTCTTTGCACCAGCGATCTTTTCCTTAAAAATCAGTCTGAATACTGCTGTTATCCGTCTCCAGGATCAGAGCTGGGAAAACTACTGGAATCATATCATTTACTGGCCATTATTATTTCTTATTGTAACAACAATTTTAATTCTCACCTGGGCTACCTTCGATAATAAACAACCTTTTTATGGCTTTAGTCTAAAGGGGTTCAGTTTTAAGCCATATATTATTATGACAATACTTATGTTCCCACTGATTGGGATGGCATCAACTCAGCCGGATTTCCTTGATACTTATCCAAAGCTAAAAATGACCGGTGTTTTATCTTCAGAAACAAATCTTAGTTGGTGGCACAAGCTGCTTTTTGAATTATCCTATGGAAGTGATTTTATCACCACCGAGTTATTTTTTCGTGGCTTCTTAATACTTGCCTTCATAAAATGGGTGGGAAAAGATGCAATACTGCCAATGGCCGTATTCTATTGTACTATTCATTTTGGCAAGCCATTGGGCGAATGTATCAGTTCCTACTTCGGCGGATTGCTGCTTGGGATAATTGTATATAATACCCGTTCAATACTCGGCGGATTGCTGGTCCATTTGGGTATTGCATGGATGATGGAACTCGGCAGCTATATTGGAAACGTATACAAGTGAAACTATATCGTCCACTCATCATGTACAATACCTACTAGATAATATTTAGTATCGATTTTCTTAAATATCAACCGCAGGCTTCTCCAGTCCATGCCATCGTACTTTTCGTCAAACCCGGAAAAATGACTGTCAGTAAAATCACATCCCGGATATATTGACCGGATATTATTTTGAGAATTACCGGCGTCAAGAAATTCGTTGATGCCCATTTTTTCCGGGTTCAGAAAATCCGCATCATACACAAACCGCTGCATGTACTCATTTAAGGTCATCTTTATCGGATCACCGGTACCATCATACTCGCCCCAGCGTATTATGTCCTGCTTTTTCTTCCCCATTTCTGCTATCAGTTTTAATCCCGTCAATACCACATCATTCAAAGTATCAACATACCCATAAGGAGAAAAGCGAAGACCTTCAACAGGATGAATAAAAAATGAAAGGGAGTCGTATCTTTTATTCTTTAGCACAGACATTATAGTACGGTTAAGGGAGGCGAGCACCGACCCCTTATCCGATTGTACGACCCGTATAGTATCCGCTGAAACAGCTTCCACCTGCTTTTCTTTAGAGGTTGATTTATTCCTGCAACTGTAAAATGAAAGAAGCAGGAAAAAAGTAAAAAGAAGTATTCTCATAACTAAGGTTTTAATTAAAAAAGCTACAAGCCTGTAAGCCGGATTCTGTCTGGGGCTATCATTTATCTGTCCCGGCAGTTACCTGCCGGGATCAATCTGCCTACCCTGTACCCTGTCTGCCGTAAAGCAGGCTTGGACGAGCCGTCCTCAAACGGTACTATATGTGGCATTTCAGCATGCAAGGTTTACCCGCTATTGATGTTACCATCAACAGCCGTAGGCTCTTACCCTACGTTTTCACCCTTACCCGGAGGCAGTTATTTTCTGTGGCACTGTCTGTTCTCGCCTGAGGCGAGACCCGGCTCTTCACCGGTGCATTGCTCTGTGCTGTCCGGACTTTCCTACCCAATGAAAAATTGGATCGATAGCCTGGCTTGTAGCAAATACAAAGGTAGAAATGTAAATCAGTATTGAAAGAATATTTCTGTAGCCCCGTATCCAAACCTGGGGTCATACTGGTTCACAAAAGATTTTACTTCTTTCTTCAGGCGGAGTATATCGTGTATTTCATCCCGCAGCTTTCCTTCCCCGATTCCATGTATCACAATCAATGAAGGCTGATGATGCAGGACCGCCAGGTGATAAAATTTTTCAAATGTTTTTAACTGCAAGCTTACGATCTCATAATTACTCATATGTTTCCAGTCATCAGTAAGCTTTTCAATATGAAGGTCAACAACACTGCGGGCAGGCTCCAG
>CAZTKV010000034.1:13821-17224 GCA_964614285.1 uncultured Chitinophaga sp.
CTGTCATTCAATTCTGAAAACTGAATATCATGGAGGTAAAAATCCTCAAATGGATGAACAATGTTCTTCAGATCAAAGTCAGGCTTGCCAAAAAAATGAAGTTTGTAAATGAAATTGTAAGGAGTTTCTGTATGATTCACCAAATGCAATTTCAGTTCCTCCACCACTGTATCACCAAACTCATCTGTATCCATTAGTGGTAAAAAAGTGAGCCATACTCCGTCAGCTATTCTTTTTGTTTCGGCATACTTTTCTTTTCGTACATCATCGATGTATTTCTTTTCTTTTTTGGCAGGAATAATCTTCCTTTCAGTAAACCGTTTGAAATATGGGAAATCAACCTGGTCTTTATAAACAGGAAATGTAACCCCTTGAACATCCACCATCAGCATTTTGTCATTGATTATATCCACCACCTTCCCTTCTTCGTTGGAATGCAGGATCAGCACAATATCACCAATCTGGTACTTCATAATCTCCTTATGTTGTTGAAACCGGTCACAAATTTACAAAACACTGTTTCATAACAGGCAAAAAAGAGCTGTACAAAATAGTACAGCTCTTGTATGTATTATTTTCGAATTAAGCTGCCGGAGGAGAAGCCAACTTACTTTTCTTATACCCGTACAAGAAATAAAAAAGTACTCCAAGCAATAACCAGCTAATAAACCATACCCAGTTACTTTTTGTCATTCCCGTAAGCAGGTAAAGACATGTAACCACTCCCATGAGCGGTATAAGTGAGTATTTTTTGATAATAGTAAGAACAGAAAGCAGGATACAAATGATCCAGAAGATAATCAGCGATATTTTAGGAGTAGCCAGGTCCATGAAACTGGATTTCCCATTTATATAGTCTTCGTTAGCCGAAAAATCAAAACTGAACATATCTGACAGGTATCCCTTCCCAAGCGCTGTAAATAAAATGAAAACTCCAGCAATAATTAACGGGAAGATGAATTGCCCGTTAATATATGGAAGTGAAAAACGACCGGCTACCTTCTCTTTCCTTGGAATAAGTAAGACACCTCCGCAAACCAATACAAAAGCAAACAAAGTAGCTATACTGGTAAAATCAAGTACAAAGGTTTTGTCAGTAAATAAAATGGGGATTCCTACTACTAAGCCTGTAACAATAGTAGCAAAAGAAGGTGTTTTAAATTTGGTATGAATTTTCTGAAATACAGGTGGCATTAATCCGTCCCGGCTCATACTCATCCAGATGCGGGGTTGCCCCATCTGAAAAACAAGGAGTACACTTGTCATAGCAACCACTGCACAAATGGAAACCAGTAATTGCATCCAGCCAATATTCAGGTTCTGAGCTTCAAAAATAAAAGCTAAAGGATCTCCAACGCCATCAAAATTTTTATAATGAACAGCACCTGTTAAAACCAGCGTCAATAGTATATAAACAATAGTACAAATAACAAGTGACAGGATCATTCCTTTTGGCAAATCCCTTTGTGGGTTCTTACTTTCCTCTGCCAATACACTCACAGCATCAAATCCGATATAAGCAAAAAATACACCGCTTACTGCCATCATTACCCCGCTAAACCCATTCGGCATAAATGATTTTATTCCTTCATCATTGGCCGGTGTCCAGTTAAATGTAAGGCCATTTGAAAAAACAAGGTATCCTCCTACCAACACCACTAATCCTACAATAGCCAATTTTAATACTACCATAGCATTGCTGAAATTGCGGCTTTCTTTGATTCCACGATAGACCAGGTAGGTTATCAGCAAGTTGATTATTAATGCGGGCAAATCAAATATTATTCTTAAGCTCCCCAACATGGGTGCATTATTCCAGGCACTTATCAATTCCTGGTTAACACTTCCTTCTGCAACAGCTTTTTTCGCTTCTATATAACTACAGGTGAGGTAGTCGGGTACATGAATATTGACTTTATGTAAAAACGAAGTGAAATAATCACTCCAGCTGAATGCTACATAAATATTCCCGATGGAATATTCCATGATCAATGCCCACCCAATGATCCATGCAAAAAGTTCTCCGAAACTTGCATAAGCATAAGTATAGGCACTGCCGGCAACCGGTATGCGGCTGGCAAATTCTGAATAACAAAAAGCGGTAAAAGCACAGGCAATACCAGTAATAACGAATAAAACTACAACGCCGGGGCCTCCATTAAATACTGCACCACCCAGACTACTAAAACTTCCGGCACCAATTATGGCAGCTATACCAAAAAAAGTAAGGTCCTTAACAGTTAACACCCTTTTTAATCCATGGCTATGAATGTCATCGGCAGGAAGATCAGCATCTTTTACAATCTTGTCTATTGATTTCCGGCGGAACAATGAGTTTGACATCAGTCAGTTGGTTTTAGTTATCAAAATAGGGAAAAAAATGATACCCGGCAGGTAGTTGCCACAATTAATGCTCCCGCTGCACAAGAAACTGGGCCAGTTCCTTTAATGGTTGCTTTCTCTTTGAGAGAACAGCAATATCTTCCAGGTGGGCAAACGCCTCGTCCAGGAACTTATTCTTCAATTGAAGGGCCCACTCGTCCACTTTACAATCCCTGAATATCTTCAATACATTTTCTACTTTTCCAGCCTCATTTCCTGAAAGAAGTTTACCTAATTCTTTTTGTTGGCCAGCTGAAGCGGATTCCATTGCATGAATAAGCAGAAATGTTTTTTTATTGGCCAAAATATCACCTCCTACCTGTTTGCCAAATTTCTGAGGGTCACCAAAAGCATCCAGGTAGTCATCCTGTACCTGGAAAGCAATTCCCAGCTTTCTGCCGAATTCATACAGCAGGTTTTGGTTTCTTTCCCCCGCACCGCCTAATATGGCACCCATTTTCAAGCTGGCAGCCAGCAATACAGAGGTCTTTAATTCAATCATACGCAGGTACTCATCCAGCTTTACCATTTCTCTTTTTTCAAAATCCATATCCCATTGCTGGCCTTCACAAACTTCCCTGGCTGTTTGATTGAACAATTGAATAACAGCATGAAGGTAACTATTATCGATCCGGCTGATATATTCATAAGCTTTTACCAGCATTACATCACCGGCAAGCAATGCTGTATTTTCTCCATACCTGGTATGTACTGTTTCCATTCCCCTTCGCAAGGGAGCTTTATCCATTATATCATCATGAATGAGAGTAAAGTTGTGAAAGAGTTCGATGGCAGCAGCTACATCCCATGCATCTTCCCTGATATCATCAAACAATTCATTACCCATCAGGCAAAGAACCGGTCGGACTCTCTTGCCTCCTAATTTCAGGAAATATTCATTGGGCTGATATAAAGATGCCGGCTCAGCAGGAAAATGTGGCTTCTCGAAATGTAGAGCGAACTTCTGTGACAATAACTCAAAACTTTGCATAGGCCAAAATAAGTATCATTTCCGTTTTTT
>CAZTKV010000034.1:17324-20948 GCA_964614285.1 uncultured Chitinophaga sp.
TTTTATCAGGATTTACTTTGTTATTCAATACATCAAATAATATTCTGTGAACCTGTACATCAGGATAACGGCGAATAGGAGAAGTAAAATGGCAATAGTGCTCAAAGCCCAGCCCGTAATGGCCCACATTCTCTGTAGTATATTTAGCCTTGGCCATTGTACGGATACCTAACTGTTCGAGTACATGCTGTTCCGGTTTCCCATGTACATCTTTCAGCAACTGGTTAAATGATGTTGCAATTGCTTCCGGCGAAGAAGTATCAAACTTGTGCCCGAATTTTTTTGCAAAAGCAGCAAAAGGCACCAGCTTTGCTTCATCCGGGTCATCGTGTGTCCGGTAAGGAAATGGCAACGGTTTATTGTTAAATTTAAGTTTTGAAATATTTTCTGCTACAGTCCGATTTGCCAGGAGCATATACTCTTCAATCAACTGGTGAGCTTCTTTACTCTCTTTTACCATAATGCCAATGGGATCCCCTTTTTCATCCAGCTTAAACCGCACTTCCTGTGAAGAAAAGTTGATTGCGCCATTATTAAATCTTTTTTTCCTGAATCGCTGAGCAATGTCATTCAAGATCAAAATTTCTTCCGCATACAAACCAGCTTTTTCTTCAATTATCGCCTGAACTTCTTCGTATGTAAACCGATGATCTGAATGAATAATCGTTTTACCGAGCCAGTATTGCTTTATTTCTGCTTTTGCAGTTATCTGGAAGATAGCAGAGAAAGTGAGTTTGTCTTCATGGGGTCGCAAAGAGCATAGTACATTAGAAATATGTTCGGGGAGCATTGGATTGACCCTGTCAGGCAGATAAACAGAAGTAGCCCGCAAGTAAGCTTCCTTATCCAGGTCATTATCTGTTTCTACATAATGGCTTACATCTGCAATATGAATGCCTATCTCATAATTACCATTTTTCAGTTTCCGGAATGAAATAGCGTCATCAAAGTCTCTTGCATCCACCGGATCGATTGTAATGGTAAAAACATCCCTGATATCCTTCCTCCTCTTTATTTCATCTGCAGAAATGGCATCAGGTATCCTGGCTGCTACTTCCAGCGCTTCTTCAGAAAATTGTAAAGGGAATCCCGCATCAAGTAAGATCTCTTTCATCGCCGCATCATTGGAGTTCACTGAGTCCAGTACAGTTACCACTTCCCCTACGGGCCTCTTATTTCCATCTTTTTCCCACTCCAGCAGTTTTACCACCACCCTGTCCCCATCTTTTGCCTTATTAATGTTAGATAGTGGGATAAAAATATCAGGCATGGGCTTATCTGCTTCAGCAATAAAAAAGGCAAAGCCTTTATTCATTTGCAGTGCACCGATAAACTCGGTTCTTTTTCTTTGCAATACATCCTTCACAACCCCCTGCATTCTCCGGCCGCTACTACGTACCTCTTTGATGGCTACACGAACAGTATCACCGTGAAGGGCCGTATTAAAATCAGCCGGACGGATCATTACATCCACATCCATTCCTTCAATGATCACAAAACCCATCCCGGAACGGGTAATATCCAGCACTCCCTTTAGCAGTTTTGATGAAGGCTGACGTTGTTTTTCTTTTGTACTTCGCTTTTTTGAATTTTTTCTTCCCATAATAGGTATTAATCTTCTTTCTTAAAATTTCTGATAAAATCAATTATTAACTGATCAAACTCAGCTCCCTGGTTAAACAGGAACTGATGCTTAACGGGCACTACATAAAAAGGTATATCTCTTATTTCTTCACAGAACTTCAAAAGCCGCACTGCATCTTTTTCTGTCGTAAGTATTACTTTTTCTTTTGCATTTATCTTATCAAAAGACTCTTTGATGTCTTTCAGGTCATCAATAGTAAATATATGATGATCCGCATACTGCAGCATCTGGTAGGTATTGCTGTATTCCTCCAATAATTTCTTCAAGGGCCTTGGGTTGGCAATACCGGTAACCAGCAGTATCTCCACTTTACCACTCAACCCCTTTTCCTCCTTTGTAATAATATGATATGGCCGGCTGTAATCAATAGCAGTAAAAAAAACATGCTGACCGGGCAAAGGATTAATTTCGTTTATCAGTTTTTGTTTTTCAGTCTCACTCAACTCCTTTTTACATTTAGTAACTATAATAATCTCTGCTCTCTTATAACTACTTTTCAAATCCCTTAGATCTCCTGTAGGTAAATAGAAATCCCTTGTAAAAAGATTATTATAATCCGTAAGCAGTATATTCAGACCAGCCTTGATGGCCCTATGCTGAAATGCGTCATCAAGAACAATAACCTGTATCTCAGGTTTATCATGCAACAATTGAGGAATCGCTACAATTCTCTCTTCCCCTACAGCTACCGGCACATCGGGGAATTTCAAATGAAACTGCATGGGTTCGTCCCCAATTTCAAGAGCTGTCGTTTTCTCATCTGCCAAAGCATACCCTTTGGTTTTTCTTTTATACCCACGGCTAAGAGTTGCTACTTTATAATCTGTTTTTAAATTTGAAACCAGGTATTCCACCATCGGAGATTTGCCGGTACCGCCCACACAAAGATTTCCAACGCAAATCAGCGGCAGACCAAATGATGTTGACTCTATGATATTTTTATTATATAGCCAGTTACGAATGGCTATACCCAACCAGTACAGTAACGCAAATGGAAGTAAAAGAATGCGGAACGATTTGAGAAAAAAGTTAGAAAACATACACAGATTGAGGCGTAATACAAAGATTTAAAGGTACGTCAAATTCATGCTTATCAGAGATTTGCTCAACCGGCTCGAAATAGGAAAAACCTACTTTCAGGCAGTCCTTACAGCAATCAGCCAGGAATCTATCATAGAATCCCTTACCATAACCAACCCTGTATCCATACATATCGATTGCAAGCAGGGGGACAAATACCATATCGAATGCATCCGGTCTTATTGTCTCAGTGTTTTCCGGTTCATAGGTCCCGAAACTATTCTTTCTGAAAGCCGTCTCCTTATCAATCAGGATGGCGACCATTTTATCACCAGTAAGTTCGATTTTTGGATATGCGATTTTAAGTTCAGGGTTTCTGAACTCAATGTAGTCAGTAAAAAGGTGCGTATTCGGCTCATTATGATACTCCATTGGCCAATAAGTAAACAAAGAATAAATAAACGGCAGATCAACCGTTTGAAACTGTATAAGCATCAGGTCATCAAGCTTTGCTCTTTCAGCCGCGGAAAGAGATTTCCTTTTTTCCTTAAATACCTTTCGGAGTTCCCTTTTAGTCATGTTTCAATCCCTGTTCTCCACAAAAGTAGAGAATACAGTAGTACCATAATTGCGTTCAGATTTAAAGAACGGAAATGATTTATAATCGTTTCTTGGAGTGTGCTCTAATACAAACCAACCGCCCTGGTTCAATAATTGCTTTTCAAATATCTGCTTTGGCAAATCGTCAATGTTTGTGAGGGCATATGGCGGTCCTGCAAAAATGAAATCAAATTTATCAGTACAGCCCTGGATAAATTTGAACACATCCATTTTTATAACCTTAAAATTATCCAGTCTTAATGCCGCCGACGTTTTTTTAATAAACTCGTACATGTTGGTATCTTTCTCCACAATGGTCAGGTCATTTACACCCCTTGAGGCAAGTTCATAACTGATAC
>CAZTKV010000035.1:0-17194 GCA_964614285.1 uncultured Chitinophaga sp.
TTTCCATTTTTACCTGCACTGCTCCATGAGATAATCTGGCCGGTTTTGTTGGTAAGGCTGATGATAATGTTGTTGAATGTAGCAGAAATGTGTGCATCACCGTATGCGTCCACTTTCACCACTCTTTTTTTGGCTGCCGCTTTTGCGCTGGTAGCCTGTTGCTGTTGTTGTGCTTTTGCCATAATTTCTTGTTCCGAGGTAATCTTTACTTTTAATAATTTCTTTCAGTTTCCCGAAAGACTGAATCAACCCTCCTGCTGACTTACGAAGCTATCCGGCGCTGATTCAATTTTATGTAAGTCGTTTTCGCCAGGCTCAAATTAACAGTGATTGTCGTCCTGAGCTCCGGCGAAGAATTATTTCTTAGGCGCTTTCTTTTTACCGGCAACCGTTTTTCTTTTACCTTTCCTGGTACGGCTGTTGGTTTTTGTACGCTGGCCACGAACCGGCAGACCTTTACGATGACGGAGACCACGGTAGCAGGCAATATCAAGCAAACGCTTAATACTCATCTGCACTTCAGAGCGAAGCTGACCTTCTACTTTCAGCTCTTCCGTAATAGTATTACGGATAGCATTCAGTTCCTCATCATTCCACTCATGTACTTTCTTGCTGCGGTTAATATTATGCTTGTCAAGAATGTACTTGGCAGTAGAAGGACCAATACCATATATATAGGTAAGCCCTATTTCTCCTCTTTTATTTTTTGGTAAGTCAACACCGGCAATACGAGCCATATTATTATTTTGATTTAAGTTCCAAGAAACAAATCACAAATCTCAATTTGGTTCTTGCTTTTGATTTTAGTTTTCTTTAATTATCCCTGCCTTTGCTTAAAGCGGGGGTTCTTTTTGTTAATTACATAAAGCTTACCCTTACGACGTACAATTTTGCAGTCGACGCTACGCTTTTTAATAGATGCTCTTACTTTCATTTTTTTTGCTTTTAGCTTTCAGCTTTCGCTTCAAGTATTATTTGTACCTGAAATTAATTCTACCCCTTGTCAAATCATATGGCGAAAGTTCCACTCCCACTTTATCACCCGGTAAGATCCGGATGTAGTGCATTCTCATTTTTCCAGAGATGGTGGCCAGTATTTCGTGGCCATTTTCCAGTTTAACCCTGAACATAGCGTTCGATAAGGCCTCCAGGATAATACCATCTTGTTTAATGAGCGGTTGTTTCGACATAGAAATTTTAGGGCTGCAAAGATAGGCGGATGCACCCGAAAAAAGAAGAAACCCCGATCTTTTTTCGGGGTTATGTGGAAAAACATGCTTGATTTGGCTCAAGAAAAGAATACAGACCGGCTCAGGCCATATCCAGGTGTACTTTGGTCATGTCCAGGTACAGGTTCTGAAGCTCATGAACTGACAGCGGAAAGCTAAAATGACGCCTGTCCTCCCGCCACCACATCTCCACATTTGAAAAATCGCCTTTTTTGGGGGTTACCAACCGGAATGAGTCCTTTTTGTATTTCACTCCGCCATCCGCATCCTCTTTGGTAAATCCCAGCCGGACTAGCTGGGGCTCATCCAGGGGTACGGCATGCATGTCCTCTGGGCTGTACCAGAATTCCTGCACACCGTTATCCACCAATGCCTGGTGCTCTTCCCGGCTAACCCGGACAACTGTACCTTCTCTCATCACTCCATCGTCGTCAACCCTGATGATATCGCCTTCTTTAAGATTTGTGATTTTTAGCATAGCAAATCGTTTTAGTTATCCGAATATAAAAAACTTTACCTGCTTTAAAAAACGATTTTACTCAGGATCGCTTATGATAATTAAGTACTGCCCATCCATTTAAGACAATGGCGAAGCCAGAAATAGTGAACAACTGTGATTTGATATCCGCCAAACCACTGCCTTTTAATACCACCATCCGGATCACTTCAATAAAATAGGATACGGGGTTGGCTTTTGTTATAGCTTTTGCCCAGGAAGGCATACTGTCGATAGAAGTGTATAAACCGCCCAATAAAATAAAAATCATCATCAGGAAAAAGGATATAAGCATCGCCTGTTGCTGATTATCTGCATAAGTGGATATCAATAACCCTAAGCCCAATACAGCCAAAAGGTAAATAGCCGCAAATACATAAATGGTAAAAATATTTCCCGCTGGTGTGATACCATAAAATAACCGGGCAATACCTAATCCAAGGGTAAACACTACTAATCCAAGTATCCAAAAAGGAATCAGCTTGCCCAGTATAAAGTGAACTTTGCTGACAGGAGTTACGTTTATCTGTTCAATCGTCCCTATTTCCTTTTCTCTTACAATATTTATGGCAGTAAGATTGGCTCCCACCATCGTCAGCAACAAAACAAGTATACCCGGAACCATGAAGATTTTATAATTCATGGATGAATTGAACCAGTTAGAATAGGTGACAGCGATGTTTGTTTCCGGGTCAAACCGGGGAAATTGTATCCATTCTGTTCTTACTTCTTTATTGTAGTCCTGAATAATACTGCGGAGATACGCACTACCCAGCCCTGCTTTTACACCATTAATAGCATTTACAGCCATAAATAATTTTGACTCACTTTCTTTTACCAGTTCTTTTTCAAATGAGGCAGGAATCTCAAGGATAAGATCTGCTTTATCATGTTCTATCTTATTCATTGCCTCAGAATAAGAGTCGGTGTAATTTGTCAGGATGAAATAACCAGATGAGGCTATTTTGGCTATCAGGTTCCTGGAATAAGAAGAATGGTCATGATCTATTACAGCCAGCTTGATATTCTTGATTTCATAATCCGCTGCAAAGGGTAAAATTATCAACTGTATCACCGGCATGATAAATATCAGGCGAAGAATGGAGGGATCCCTGAATATCTGCCTGAATTCCTTTTGCAATAAATATCTTAATGTTCTCATGCCAGACGTATTTTAAAATTCTTAATAGCAAGTCCCAAAAAGAATATCAGCATTCCGGAAAGAATCAGTGTTTCTTTCCATACAGCATTCAGGCCAATTCCTTTTATCATCACTGATTTTACAATACTGTAATACCATCTCGCCGGAACAATATTCGAAACGGTTCGTAAAGGCAATGGCATATTCTCAATCGGGAACATAAAACCACTTAGCATGACAGTAGGGAGTAAAAGACCCACCAGTGAAATAAACAAAGCTGTCTGTTGTGAACCTGCTTTCGTGGAAATAAGTAAACCCAAAGACAGTGACACCAGGGTAAACAAGAGGCTTTCCCCGACAAGCAGTACGAGGCTACCATTAACCGGTACATCCAGTACAAAAACACTTAACAACAATATGGTAGTGATGTTAACCATCGATAATAAAAAATAAGGAACTGCCTTGGCTATAACAATTCGCAGGGGGTTTGCCGGTGACACCAGCATCACCTCCATCGTACCTGTTTCTTTTTCCCTGACAATCGTTATAGCAGTCATCATGGTGCAAACCAGCAATAACACCATCGCCATCACACCCGGCACAAAATTGTATGCCCCCTTCAGCTCAGGGTTGTATAACATCCGCATCTCCGTAGTAATTGTGTAAGGCAGCTTTTTTTCATGTGTTATCCTGTTTTGATAATCCATTATAATAGCAGAGGCATAATTTGTCAGTGTATTGGCCACATTTGGATCTGAGGCATCGGTGATCAGTTGTACCTGAGCTTTGTTGAAATGCCTGAGGTCTTCATCAAAATGCGGGGGCAAAATAACCGCTAGCTTTACTTTCCCTTTTTGAAAGATCGATTCAATTTCTTTGGCTGTATGAATGGATTGTTCTACTTCAAAATATAGGCTGGCCTCCAACTCGGTGATCAAAGAAGCAGTAGCCGCATCTTTAGACTGATCCCAAATAGCGATTTTCGAATTCTTTACTTCATTCGTCAGTGCAAAGCCGAAAATAATGATCTGTACTACAGGCATAGCCAGCAGGATAATCATTGTCCGCCTGTCACGGAAGATGTGATAAAATTCTTTCTTTACAAAAGCAAAAAATTGTTTCATGTTAGTCTGCTGCCCTTGTGGCTTTTCTTGCTAATTTTAAAAACACTTCATCCATCGATCCGGCAGCATATGTTTTCTTCAGTTGCTGCGGTGTATCCAATGCATCAATCCTTCCATCCACCATAATACTTACTCTGTCGCAATACTCTGCTTCATCCATATAGTGGGTGGTAACAAAAACAGTAATGCCTGAAGCAGCGGCTTCATAGATCATATGCCAGAACTCTCTTCTTGTTACAGGATCCACACCCCCGGTCGGTTCATCCAGGAAAACAATCCGGGGCTCATGAAAAATAGCAACCGAAAAAGCCAGTTTCTGTTTCCAGCCCAGTGGTAATGATTTCACCAGCTTATCGCCTTCAGCTATTAAATGAAGTTCACCCAGCACCTGCCCCGTTTTTTCTTTAATAAAATGGCTGCTCATTCCATAAATACCTGCATAGAAGCGAATATTTTCTCTTACAGTCAGATCTTCATACAAAGAAAATTTCTGACTCATATAACCGATATTCCGCTTGATCTTTTCATTCTCCCTGTATACATCAAAGCCGGCCACCATTGCCTTGCCGGATGTGGGCATAGATAACCCGGACAACATCCGCATAGCTGTCGTTTTACCAGCACCGTTAGCACCGAGAAAACCAAATATCTCACCCTTATGTACATCAAAGCTGATATGGTCGACTGCGGTAAAGTCTCCAAACTTCTTCGTGAGATTTTCAACTACAATTACTTTTTCATTCATACTAACTATTGCTATTAGCTTGTTTTCATTAATGCCATAAAACAATCTTCAATATTGGGCTCCGTTTCTTTCAATTCAAATGATTGCCCTTTTTGTTCCAGGTAACTTATCAATAGTTCTTTACTATCATTCCTCATCACAACATGATGATATTCCCCAAACGGATAGGCGTCCTGCACCTCTTCAGACTTTTTTAAATCATGCAGCATCCGAAGCATATCATTACTTTTAACTGCGAGTAATTTCTTACCGAAAGTCTCCACGATCCCCTGTGGTGTATTAATAGATAAAATTTTACCTGCCTGAATCAAAGCTACCCTGTCGCACATACTTGCTTCATCCATATAAGGCGTAGAAACAAGAATGGTAATACCCTGTTCTTTTAATCTTTTCAGCATTTCCCAGAATTCTTTCCGAGATACTGCATCAACACCAGTAGTCGGTTCATCCAGGAACAAGACCGACGGACGATGTATCAATGCACAACTGAGAGCCAGCTTTTGCTTCATACCTCCCGACAACTTACCTGCTTTTCTGTCTTTGAATGGCTCAATCTGTGAGTAGATATCTTTTATCAGTTCATAATTCTCTTCCACAGAAGTATTAAAAATGGTAGCAAAAAAGTCAAGGTTCTCTTTTACGGAAAGATCCTGGTAAAGTGAAAACCTGCCGGGCATATATCCAACCCGTTGACGAATGGCTTTATAATCTTTCACCACGTCAAACCCATCTACAGTGGCTCCACCCTTATCTGCCAGTAATAATGTGGTGAGTATCCTGAATAAAGAGGTTTTACCAGCACCATCGGGGCCGATGATTCCAAAGAGTTCGCCTTTCGATACAGAAAAAGAAATATCACTCAGTGCTGTTATTTCTTTCTTCTTACCATAGGTCTTTACAATGTTATTAACTTTAACTGCTGTCATTACTGATTATTACCAAATTTTACCTCCCCGTACATTCCAATCTTCAGATACCCGTCATTCTTCACTTTTATTTTTATTGCATACACCAGGTTAGCCCTTTCATCTTTTGTCTGAATAGTTTTGGGGGTGAATTCAGCTTTATCAGCTATCCAGGTGATTGTACCATCGAACTCTTTATACTTTTTTTCTCCATCATCTACCATCACTTTCACCGTTTGTCCCAGTTTTATTGTTGATAATTGAGAACCAGTCGGGTAAGCCCTTAATGTCATTGTTGACAAATCGGCCACCTTGTACAATGCCTTTCCCGCAGAGGTAACCTCGCCGGCTTCTGCATATTTTGTAATAACGGTACCGGCAACAGGGTTGATAATACTGGCCCGTTTCAACTGATCGTCCAGTTGAGCCACTCTTTTTTGTAATGGTTTGCCTTCACTTAAGATGCTCCGGTTTTGCGTGGCGATATTATTCCGCTGTACATTGATCTGCTGTTGTGTAACCGCCAGGCTTTTTTTAGCCACATCAACCTGTGCAGTTATATCGTCTAACTGCTTTCCGGTAGCTGCATCCTGTTTCAGCAAATTTTGAATCCTTGTTTGTTCATGCAGGAGGTTATTCAATTGTGATTCCTGCACGGCTAATTGATTTTCCAGCAATTTCACCTGTGGTGATGCGTCGGCAGTTTTTTCTGACAATGCCTGTATATTGGCTTCCACTTGCTCTTTTTGCAATGAAATAGCAGCCGCATCCACAATTCCGACCACTGAATCTTTAGAAAGGGTCTGACCTTCTTCCACGTTAAGACTCAGTATCTTTCCTGACAACTCAGAAGAAACAATGACTTCGTTGGCTTCAAAAGTGCCGCTTGCATCAAATTTGCCATTACTATTATTACATGACGCCGTGATAAGCAAACTTCCAATGACCAAATACTGAAATACTCTTTTCATGTGTATATTTTTAATTTAGACAGTTGTCATATGTTACCTGCCGGCAGGTTCGCATTTAATGTTTTTTACTCTCACAGGAGAGCCAGTGAATTATTTACCTAAAATGGTTTGATAGTTGATTTGTGCCTGTAACAATTGCACCTGGTGAGTGATCAGCGTTTGCCTGGCCTGGTCCTCTGCATTCACTTCTTTCAGAAAATCATTGGCAGTTATCACACCGTTTTCCAGTTGTACTTTAGCGGCTTCCGTTACACTTTTTCGCAAACTGATAATTTCGTTATCAGATGTCACCAGTCTTTGCAGCTTATTAATTTCTGCCTGCTGCTGTTTTAACAATGAATTGGTGTTGAGCAGGAAAGTTTCCTTCTGCACTTCCACCATTTTTTTATTGATGTTTACCTGTTCCTTCTCTTTCTTTTTTGTGTACAATCCCCCAAGCGACCAGTTGAACCTAATACCACCGATATAGAAAAAATCAAACTCATTTAAAAGCATATTCAAACCCGGCCGGCCATAACCACCCTGTGCGAACAAACTTGCCTTTGGTAAATTTTTAGCAGTGATCAGTTTTTCCTGCTGACCAATGAGCTTTTGCTGCCCGCTATACAATTTTAATTCGGGCCGGACAATTTCGTCAGCAGCGACCGCAGCAGAAACAGGTTTTTCCAATTGTACATATTCATCCAGTTCCTGGCCAATAAATAATGACAGTGCATCGACTAATCCCTTTTTAGATGTTTTCACTTCGATGGACCTTTGCTCAGTTTTCAATAATTCAGCTTTCAGCATATTCAGGTTTGACTTAAATGCTACGCCATTCTGCACCTGTGCCTCTACTCTTTTAATGCCCGTTTGAATATCATCTTTTACTAAATCAACCTGTTTTAGTTGTTCATCGAGATAGAGAATACTCAGATAGAGCTGATTTATCCTTTCCCTGAGTTTATACAATTCCACTTCCACTTTCTGATCTTCTACGGTAGCATTGAGTTGCTGCAATGCCTTTTGTTCTTTGGTCATTCCGCCATCATAGATCAGTTGGCTGACATCAGCTACTAACTTGTACTGGTCTTTTGAAGGCGATTCAATACTAAGACCGGGCAGTGAAACCGGGACCTTTGTTACATCGGATTGATAGGTAGCCTGTCCGCTGAAAGAAAATTGAGGCAGAAACCCTTTTTGCAAATTCTCCACACTGATGGCAGCGGTTTGCTTTACAAGGTCCTTTTGCTTTACTGCCGGATAATTCTTCTGTGACAGGTCGCAGGCCTCTGCCAGGCTAAGCTTTTGTAATGATTGGCCTGCCAGCTGAACAGAAAGGAACAATCCGCCAATTATTAAATATCTCTTCATAAATATTATTTTAACCAGATAGTTAATATAAGTGCAAAAAATTATTTCTTTATCGCATCAATGATGAACCCCGGTATCTCCTTTTTCCGCTGTTCCATTACTGAGCGAAACTGTAATTCATCCAATCCAAGGTTTTTCTGAAACATAGGCTTCGCCACGAACGGAAAAACAGTCATTGAGATCAGGTTCATCAGCAAATGCAATGGGCTGATCCTTTTTATTTTTCCTTTTGCTACTTCCTCTTCAATTTGTGCCAGGAATTTTTCTGGCAAAGGCAGGTTCTTTCCTTTCCATACTTTGCTCAAAAAATATTCAGGGTCCTGGTTGATCTCATTCAATACAAATAGCGGCAGGTAAGGGTTTTCCATCACGATAGTGATATACTCATCACAAAAACTTCCGATCTTTTCAAACAGGGGCTTATCTGCCAGGAATATTTCGTTGATCTTGGGAAAAAGTTTGCCGGCTGCTTCCAGAAAGATCACTTCAAACAATTTTTCCTTGTTCTTAAAATAGTAATGCAGCAGCGCTTTATTAATACCGGCCTCGTCCGCTATATCCTGCATCCTGGCACCAGCCATACCTTTCATAACAAATATCTTCTTGGCAGCTGACAGTATCCGCTCTTCCGTAGTCTTATCTTTTCTGATTTTAGGCATTTTTAACCAAATGGTTAACAAAGATAAAAATCTATGACTTCTCGCCAAATATTTTTTTTCCGGATGCTGAAATAAGATCGTTCAAAATGTTCTTATTATTTGAATACCAGGCTGCATGACCGCCGGTCCTTTAAAAAAGAAAAACTATCTTCAGGAGCATATTATAAACCAGTCTTCACCGAAGACATAAACCATTAAACACATGAAACAAAAATTTTTACTGCTTGCTGTGATAGCAGCAGCTTTTGCTCTCACCTCCTGTGGCGGAAAAGCAACCGCCGCATCTATCGCACAAAAATGGTGTGACCTGAATGCAAAAGCCTATAAAGCAGAAGGGGCTGCTAAAGAAGCGGCTGAAGAAGCCCGGGAAAAATTTGAAAAAGAAATGCAGGAAAAATATAAAGATGATAAAGCCTTTTTGGAAGAAGTAGGAAAAGAAGTAGAGAAATGCGAAGATGCTTCTGAAGGAAGATAAATTTTAAAGCCCTCCGAAACCGGAGGGCTTTTTCAGAAAAGGCTTGTTACAATCAAATTACTCCGCCCAACTCATCACATAATCCTGGTTCTCGATATCCAATGCTTGTTTCGTCAGCATCAGCGGCCGGAATGTATCTACCATTACAGCTAGTTCCTTTGTCTCTTTGGCTCCGATGCTTTTTTCAACCGCACCCGGATGCGGACCATGCGGTATCCCGGCAGGATGTAAAGTGATCATTCCTTTAGTCACATGCTTGCGGCTCATAAACTCCCCTTCTACATAATACAACACTTCATCACTGTCGATATTACTGTGATTATATGGCGCCGGAATAGCGTTGGGATGATAATCATACAGCCGCGGTACAAAGGAGCAGACAACAAAAGAGTTTGTTTCAAAGGTCTGGTGAATAGGCGGCGGCATATGCACCCGGCCGGTGATGGGTTCAAAATCATGAATGGAAAAAATATAGGGATAACAACAACCATCCCACCCGATGACATCAAAAGGATGCGTACCATAGTGTAAGCCATACAACATTCCCTTCTTTTTAGCTTTGATCAAAAAGTCGCCCTTCTCATCAAATGTTTTCAGATCCTGCGGCGGACGGATATCTCTTTCACAATATGGTGAGTGTTCCATCAGCTGCCCATACTTGCTCATGTAGCGTTTGGGATAACGGAGCGGCGAGAAGGATTCCACAATAAAGAGCCGGTTATCCGGCGTATTAAAGCTGATCTGGTAAATCGTTCCCCTCGGCAACACAATATAATCACCATAAGAAAAAGGCAATTCGCCATACTGTGTATGAACGATACCGCTGCCTTCATGTACAAAGATCATTTCGTCAGCATCGGTGTTTTTATAGTAATAATCCTTCATGCTCTCCTGCGGCGCAGCAAGTACGATATGACAATCGCTGTTTACCAGTACCGGCACCCGGCTTTGCAGGTAATCTTTCACCGGTTTTACTTTAAAGCCTTCGAGGCTGCGGTGCTTCAGCATTTTTTCTTCCGCCACCTGCGGACTTACATCCACCTGCGGTTCTGTCCTTATGATTTGTGTGGGTGGATGACAATGGTAAAGCAGGGCATAATCATCACTAAAGCCCTCCGTAGAAAATAATTGTTCGCTGTACAAACCACCATCGGGCTTGCGGAACTGTGTGTGGCGTTTGTGCGGAATAGTTCCGAGTGTATAATAGTGAGGCATGGTAATAAGTTAATTAGTTTATTAAGGAATTAGTTAATTAGGTATTAAACAGGAATCTGCTTTTCTATTTCTCTAATTCCAGGGAGACCATCAGGAAATAGTATTTCCATTTCCGTTTGTCAATGTAGTAAGTAAAGTTTCTGTGAAAAGGCATAGTAAATTATTGATTAAAATTAGGAATTCTGACGGTAACCCCAAGTTTTGATATATGCAATTACACACTGCTGGTTTATTGCTGATCCGGAGCAGGGAATTGCTCCTTGCCTTCAGTCTGAATAAGCAATGCTATTATTCCGCCGGTGGAAAATAGATATAAGTGAAATAGCTTTAACTGCGCTTTGCCATGAGATAGCAGAAGAACTGAATGCAGGCTGTATATTGCTAAACTTACCTACTATACAGATCAACACCCCTGTATGGTGAAACAAAGGAAACATAATAGACAGGAATATTTTATGATCAACCAGTTTATTATCCCAGAATCGTCTGCCTGAATCAGTTCGCTGCGGAATTTTACCCTTTCGGAATACTTGTAGGAAACAAACAGGTGACGGGTGTTATGATGATATTGGAACATTTAAAAGAAAAAAATTGATTGACTGAGCAATTTGTGTCCTGCGATTTTCCAAATATTTAGAATATCTTTTCAGCAAGAACGGGCAATATGAAACATCCGAAGACAATACTGATTGTGGATGATGAAATGCAAAGCAGAACGCTGATCCGGAAAATGCTGACTGGTATCCATTCCGGCCTCACTATTTCCGAGGCAGACTCGGTAAACGATGCATTAAAAAAAATTGGCCAATCACCTCCAGATATTGTCTTCCTTGATGTACAGATGCGTGGCGAAACAGGATTCGACCTGTTGGATAAAGTTTCCTCACCGGGTTTTGCTGTCATTTTCACCACGGCACACAGCGAGTTTGCATTAAAGGCATTCCGGTATAGTGCAATGGATTATCTGATGAAACCCTTGGATGAAGGGGAATTCAGGTTGGCGGTGGAAAAAGCTTTTGAGACCATGGAAGTAAGAAAGAAAACATCCCCTCAACAGATTCAATTTTTTCAACAACAGTTAAAATCACCAGCAGTCATACCAGAAAAAATCACGATACCAACCGTGGAAGGAATACTGTTTGTCACCATTTCAGATATTCTATACTGTCATGCATTGAATAATTATACCGAATTCTATCTTTCCGGTACTCAAAAGATCACTTCCAGCTACACACTCGGTTATTATACAGAATGGTTAACGGCACATGGGTTCTTCCGGGTGCACCGCTCCTATCTCGTCAATCTCGCACATATTAAAATGTATAAACGTGGAGACGGCGGCACTATTATTATGAACGATGGCGAAGAGATAGAAGTATCAAGAAATAATAAAGGAGCCTTCCTGCAACTTTTCAAAGAAAGAAATTGAAACCGCCTGCCAGAAAATATTGTTATTTATTTTACCTGCTGTTTTCTCTTACCTGCACACAATTGCATACCCAGCCTTTCTCCAGCCGGCTCTATACTATCGAGGACGGCCTTCCCGACAATTACATCTTTGGTATCAACCAGGATAGCTTTGGCTATTTATGGATCTCTACGACCAATGGTATAAGTCGTTTTGACGGAAAGCAATTCAAAAATTATGGTCTGACAAATGGATTGCCCTCATTACAGGTTGATCAGATCTATGAAGACAAACTGCATCGCCTGTGGATCGGCACAAGACGAGGTGTAGCAGAAATGAAAGGAGATAGTTGTTATACATACCCAGCAGATGATGGCCATATCATAAAATTTGTCAGTGGTTTTCGTGAAAATGAGAACGGAGAATTATTTGTCCTTACAGACAAGGGCATGTACAAATTTGGAAAAGGAGTATGGGAGAAAATGAATATATGGCCGGGTTTTGAAAACAAAGGGATAAACGGAATGGTAACCATTAAAAATGGAACCATCATAAACTTTGAGAACAGGCAAATTGTATGGAAGAAAAAAAATGGTGAACAACAATTGCTGGCATCTTATAATACCAGCACTCCATATTTCAACAGCATCAGGCAGGATCAGGACAATGTTTATATCGGCACCTATCATGGCCTGTTTAAAATTCAGGGTGAAGCCTGGACGAATTTATATCCGGATTCACTGAACAAGAGATACACGTATGGTTTTTTCATTGATTCAAGGAAAAGGTTTTGGTTCAGTACAAAAGATGATGGCATTTTTGTTATCAGCCAACAGGAAGAAAAGACCTCTTATTATCGCATACCACTTGCCTTTAACCTTGTTTCGAATTTTTTTGAAGATAAAGAAGGAAATATCTGGGCCGCATGTCTCACTGGGTTACTGAAGATCATCCCTGAACCCTACCATTCATTTCAATTGCCACAGTTTAAAGAATTGGGAAAAATAGTGATGATAGCAGCCTTACCAGGCAACCAATTGCTTTTATCAGGATCATCAGGAAAACTGATTCTTTTACAACTCAAATCAAATAGCAAAAATGTCAACGACCTGGCAATTATCAACACTTACCAGCTGTATCCCGGAGATTTTGTAGACCAATATACATTCGACGAATATGACCGTACCTGGCTTGTAACCAGGAATGCCGGGCTGTATAGGTTGGATAAAAATGCAATGACTGATCTTACTTCACTAGTCCCTAAATCACAGGCATTTGTTCTGAGAGACCTTGTCTATAATAAAACAACAAAACGTTTATATCTATGCGCCGATTCCGTTCTTATAGCCGGCGATGAAACAAAAGTCGACACCCTTTTTGAAAATGGCTCACGAAGGTTTATTCCACTCCCTACAAGATGTGTACTGGCAAAGGATGGCAGCTTATTGGTACAGACTTTAAATGACGGGCTCTACCGTATTGATACGAACGGAAGCTTTGAATCCTTGAATAAAAAACTGGGCATGCTGAACGATCCTGCCGGCATTGCATTCAGGAAAGATATGCAGGATGATAGCTGGCTCTCGTATCATGGCAAGGGAATCGCAAGATATTTTCGTAACATGGATGGCACAACCGGTCTTACTGACCATCTTTCTGAAAAAGAAGGATTGCAAACAAATGCTGTATATGATTTCCGGTTCAATAATAATAACCAGATGTGGGTGATAACAAAAAAAGGTGTTGGTATTTTTCAAAAAAATGAAACCGGGAAATGGCTTTCTGACAGGATAGCTGTAAATACAGATCTGAATACTGCTGATCTTTTTTTTGCAAAGCTTGCCGTTACAACAGATGGAAATACCTGGATCAATGCACCTGACCGTTTGCTCAGGTTTGATAAAAAGGAAAAAATAACACTTCCTCCTTCGCCGGGTGTTGTGATCGAAGAAGTACTGCTTTTCAACAAACCAACAGATTGGAAGACGATCACTGATTCTGTGTCAGGTTACCGCCAGTTTCCGGTAGATCCTGTATTAAAATATAACCAGAACAGTCTTAGTATAACTTTTAATGCCATTCAATATAACATTGAAGGCCCTGGCGAATATTCATATCAATTAGCACCGTCGGATAAAGGGTGGAGTGAGCCTTCTACCAGTAATACTATTTCTTTTTACAGGTTGTCTCCCGGTATTTACCGGTTTCGTGTAAAGGCCAGGCTAAGGGGCTTTACATGGAGTGAGCCTGCCGAATTCACTTTCCGCATCACTAAACCTTTTTGGGAAACATGGTGGTTCAGGATACTGGTGGTTCTTTCCGCTTCAGCGGTGCTCATCATCCTGTTCCGGTCAAGGATCAATAACCTGAAGAAAAAAGCCGCAATAGAATCACAAATACGGGAGCTGGAGATGAATGCATTTAAAGCGCAAATGAACCCGCATTTTATTCATAATGCACTTAATTCCATTCAATCGCTGATACTGAATGATAAAAGCTCACTCGCCAGTCATTATATCAGCAAGTTTGCCAAGCTCCTGCGGCAAGTATTGGAAAATGCTGATAAAGATCTTATCGGGCTGGACAAAGAATTGTATTCCCTTCAATTGTATGTGGACCTGGAAAAACTGCGGCTGAATATGGACATAGAATATAAAGAACAAATTGATGAACACACCATCGTTTCTGGAATAAAGATACCCCCACTGATCCTGCAGCCCTTTGTTGAAAATGCCTTATGGCATGGATTGAGCCAGAAGAAAGGAAATAGGAAACTAACGGTAGGAATAAGCGAAGAAGATAACCGGATCATTTGCACCATAACCGATAATGGGGTGGGGCGAAGGAAGGCTGCCGAACAGTATTCCCAGCTACCCGAAGGACATTTATCAAAAGCTGTAAATATCACCCGGCAACGGTTGAAAGATTTCAACCAGTTTGCCGATACAGAATCTATCCGGTTCATTGACCTGGAGGATAATGGTGTTCCATCAGGTACTACTGTCGTCATTCTCATCAGGAAGGTCATGTAATCTTTCTTCACTAGTCAGACCGGGTTGTTCACCCCCGCTTTTTTGCTGCCCGATAAATGGCCGGCAGCACAAGTATTCATCATACTATTTTTAGCAAAAGAATGAATGTCCTTGTTTTTTCACTGCACGGATGATATCATTCACGATCAAAATTTTATTTTATGCCCCGAAAAATCATTTGCCCGCTCCTGCTGCTGATGCCATTCCTGTGTATTGCGCAGATCAAATCAAAAGTGAATGCTGCAGTACAGCCAACGATCACTATTCTGCGTACAGAACCAGAACAACCAGTTGAAGGAATGTCAGTTATAGTATATTTCCAGTTCGCCAACATTAGTGTTACCCCCGGTCCTATCACCGGATGGATCGGTGCGGACATTAATTCCGGGTCAGGCGCCCCCGGAGTATCACCAGCAGATTGGCCAATAACGGAATTGCCGGACAGGCAATCTGTGTACGGAGCTGTTGCTGTTACGCTGCCTGATGCAGGAGTAAACAAATTGTTGCGTGTATTCTTTTACTCAACCCAGCAACAAAATGGTACTGCGATAACAAAAAGTCCGCCACTATATATCAGTCAGACCACGATTAATATAGCAGCCCTGATGAACTTTAAACTTGAAACCTTTACTATAAGACATACAAGGGCCCGCTCCACTGACACGGATTGGGGATCATTATATGTTTCAGTGGATGACCAGGCTGCTATGAACCCGGTTAGTTTCTACCTGGGAAATTTCCAGGATGGCACTTATCCTTTTCTGATGAAAGATGAGAATGGTCAATTCACCAAACCCGTTGAATCTGGTTTATTCAAATTGATACCTGGCAACAACTCAACCATTCGTATGTCCTATTTCATGTATAACGGAGGCAGCATCGAAGATTCAAAAGGCTTTTTAAAAGGTTTTGCGGAAGGAACGGCGAATCCAGAATTATTCAAAGGCAGGCGACCTGGAAGTTCAACCGTTTATACTTTGGCAAGGATACTAAATCCGTTCTTCAACATCCTGGGGGCCTGTGACGGATTTGTGGCCGGAGAAGTGCTTGATATCTCCTCCAATGATCTTTTTTTTAATTCGATCAATGGAAGTATGGGGTTCAGCAGAAGGTTCAACACAGAAGAATTCGCATCGCAGGCAGGATGCGGAAATACATCTGATTATGAAATACAATCCCAAATGAAAAGGATCAGTACTGCATCTATCCCGGCCTATATAACACCGGTTTTTACATCTATTACAACAAACAGAAAAATTAATATCAGGGCCAGTATGAGTGAGTCGATTACATGGAAGAGATTGGAAACCATCGGGCCCAATGGAGAGTTTATTACTGTGAACGATCCTGCATATGGATATTTTGATGGAAATACATACACGCACCAAGAGAGATCACCCGTCCACTGCTGGTGCTGGTACGAGGTGTGATGAACAGACTGATAATGGTCAGGGGCAGTTTCCAGGTTATCGAAGGCGGTTCATTAGGTACCAGCACTGCTATCATTCAGTTGGTACCCGGTGCAAGAAAACTCAACCCGGTTATTTATAATCAGAGTGTACGACCAAGACCCGGGCAATGATAACTTTTGTAAACAGCAATAAAAAATTATGATACATTTTTCTATTAAAGAGCAGTTTCACTCCCTCGTTCATTGCTGCACTTTACATTGACAATAACGTTGTTCGCTCAATGCTGCTCAAAACCGCCGGTAAACAGGGTAAGTTTATTAACTGTATCTGCTCATGGATTTCATAAAAGGTATTCTGATAGTAACAATCGTAACTCTTGTGGTTATTTTTTGGGATGAGATGATCTCAATGATAAAAAAGAAATAAGATATCACATTCAACCTAAAAACCTTTCATTATGAAATTTCACAAAAATCTCTTCAGGTCATGCTGTATTATACTGGCAGCATTATTATTTACTTTTTCATCTCTTAAGGCACAAAATGGATTTACAATGCAACGATGGACCGGTGCATGGGGATCCGATGGCCCGATCTTTACCGGCGATCTGAACGGCGATCGCAGAACAGATGTATTCATGTGGAGGAAGTCGGACAACTCGTGGACAGTGAATCTTTCATCAGGCTCAGGCTTTGCCATGCAACGTTGGACTGGTGCCTGGGGATCTGACGGACCCATCAATACAGGCGACCTGAATGGTGATGGCAAAACAGATGTATTCATGTGGAGAGGAACTGATAATTCATGGACCATTAATCTTTCAACAGGCACCGGCTTTGTTATGCAACGATGGACCGGTGCATGGGGATCCGACGGGCCGATCAATACCGGCGATCTGAATGGTGATGGCAAAACAGATGTATTTATGTGGAGAAAAAGTGATAATTCATGGACCATTAATCTTTCAACAGGCGCCGGCTTTGTTATGCAACGATGGACCGGTGCATGGGGATCTGACGGGCCCATCAA
>CAZTKV010000035.1:17294-20877 GCA_964614285.1 uncultured Chitinophaga sp.
CCGGCTTTGTTATGCAACGATGGACCGGTGCATGGGGATCTGACGGGCCCATCAATACCGGCGATCTGAATGGTGATGGTAAAACAGATGTGTTCATGTGGAGAAATTCGGATAAATCATGGACAGTGAATCTTTCAACCGGAACCGGCTTTGCCATGCAACGATGGACCGGTGCATGGGGATCCGATGGCCCCATTCATGTTGGTGACCTGAACGGTGACGGGAAGACGGATGTATTTATGTGGAGACAATCAGACAATTCATGGACAGTGAATCTTTCAAATGGTAATGGTTTTATGATGCAGCGATGGATAGGTGGATGTGAGAACAGTAAATCGTACATAGTTAACGACTTTAATGGTGATAACAAGTCAGATGTCGCGATATGGAATGATGGCACAAAACAATGGGTGATTAATCTATCTCTTGGAAATGGATTTGCTATGCAAACATGGACGGGGGCCTGGGGCTCTGATGGGCCCATTCGTACTGGTGATTTTAATGGAGATGGAAGAAAAGACATTATAATGTGGCGTGGATCCGATAATTCATGGACAATCAATCTCAGTAAAAAAACTGAGATAGGATTAGCTTCAACTGTTTCGGATTGTTTTGAGGGGGTAAGAAAAATGAAAACTGATGTTGGTTGGGGAGGTAGAGCACTATCAGTGTCTGTGGACCCAACTAACGAGAATATTATTTGGGTTGCTTCTCCAACTGGTGGATTGTTTAAATCAACAGATGGGGGTGCATCTTGGTCACATATTGACGCCTTCCCACAATCTGGATGCTTTGCAGTTTCAGTTTGCCAAACAGATCCTAATACGATCATTGCCACGGCTATTGAAAATACTAAGGCTAAATCAGAAGGAGGTATCTGGGTAAGCAAAGATGCCGGAAATTCATGGCGTCAACCTTACTCAGCAGTTCCAAAAGCATCAAATGGGCATCCAAAGAGATTCAATGCTTATGGCATTTGTTACCGATATAATACACAAACAGTATACGTCGGCAGCGACTCTGGCTTTGCAGTCAGCAATGATCTTGGCCTGACTTGGCAATTTATTAATCCACAAGTAAACAAGTCGAAGAATAGTATTTATTCTATCATTACTGCAGGAAATAAAGTATTAACTTATGGCAGTGAAGGAATATGGATGTCGGATAATGGTACAACAAACTGGTATCGTGATAACACTGGTTTAGCAACGGGATGGAAAATTCCAAATGCTTTTGGAACATCACCAGTCAATCGAAACCACTTGTTTTTTGGGTGTAACTACGGGTCTTTATACTATTCGTTAAATGACGGTGTGGATTGGACTCCCATAACGGTTGATTTTGGAGACTATGATGCATCAAGACAGATTTATGTAAAAGCAATCAGACCACCCGGAGGAAATGAAAATGCAGTTGATCTTTATTATGCACAAAAATCGGCAGTAGGCAAAAAAAGTATTACGTGGGACGGCAGTAATTATAATTTTTCTTCAGCATGGGAAAAGTTGGCATTCAACCATTCAGATCCCGCCGATATGGCTATTGCAAAATCCAACCCCATGACAGTATATGCTGTAAATGATGGCGGAATTGAAAAATCTATTGACGGCGGAAAAACCTGGACAAAAAAAGGAATGGCGACCTCAGGGTACGATGCATTCCAGGTATATGATGTTAAGTCTGTGCTCGATCAAAACTCACCTTCTTCAAATCATATCTATTTTGGTACTCAGGATGTTAATATTTATAGTTCTGGGGACAATGGGATAAGTTGGCCCGACGAGGGTGTTGTTGTGCCTGAAGGTGGAAATATTCAGAGTCCACATACAAAATCAGGAGGCGACTATTCAGTTAATTATTACAGCGTGCCTAATTATCAATATGCAAATTCGCTGCTAAGCAAAAGAAACTACTCCACAATAATACCGTCATCTAATAACAAAATCTATTACGCAAAGGAAAACACTTTCTTCTCCTTTTCAAACGATGCAGACGGCAACCTCGGATTATTAGTATCTTCAGACGGAGGTGCCACGTGGCCCACACAAGCGGTAGTCACCCTAACACAGATATTAGGCATACATCCCTCAATTTCAGGCCCAGCAGACAATCCATCGATTATTGTACCCTTTACTGCGGCAGGGAATACTGGTCTCATTAGAATCGACAACGCTTTTAATGGAACAGACTCTGATGAAAGTGTAACATCAATACCACTACCTTCTGGTGCTAACCTTGGAAATTATGGAACTCAATGGATAGGTTCAATCACATCATATGCTGTTGACCCTACGGACCCAAATTACATTATTATAAATGATGTTGGAAACAACGAGATTTACATATCCAATAATGGAGGACAGACCTGGGTTGACAGGCCCGATTTGAAGAATCTTATCACGAAAAATGGAGAATACATTTTTAGCATATCTGACAATAACAGGATGAATTTTGAATTAATGACATCCCAGGTATCTGCAATAACATTTCACCCATTAGATAAAGAAATAATTTTAATTGGTACAGCAGAGTCCGGGATTATTTGTTCCCGAGATCATGGAAATAAATGGTTTCGTATTGCAAAATCTGAATCAATTCCGAATATCACTTCATTTGCATTTCTTCAAAACGATGAAGCAATTGCATCTTCGTGGGGAAGGGGATTATGGAAAGTATCTTTAAAAAATGAGACCGAAATAATACCTTATTCCTTGACGAAATTCATTGGTAGAGATACAATACCTGGGAACCGAAGGAAAGCACATGATATGTATACAGATGTAACAAGCCCCACTCTATTAATCCGTGATCAGGATTCGCAAAAGATCAATCACTACGTCATAGCCGGTAGCCAATCACTAATCTTAGGCAGAAGATGGTTGGAAAATTCAGAAAAGGAGTATCCGCTTATTTTCGTTCTTGACGGAAAAGAGATCAAATTAAAAATACTCGATTTCACGGGTGGAGCTTTCAGCGTACAATTACCAATCTTTCAAGAGCCAAGCTATCATGAATTACGTGTCATACAGCGAAAAAAACCTGAAGGCAGAATAGAATCAACAATCCGATTCAATGTCATTCCAATCGATAAAGAATAGACAATATAAGATGAACTATTGAATAGTGCCCTGGCACAAAACCATCTGGTTTTTTATACTTTAAAATAAAGAGATCAATATATTTGGTCTCTTTATTTTTGTTTTTACCAAACCATAATTACCATTGACCCGTATCGGCCTCATATCAGACACACACAGTTTTCTCGACGACATGGTTTTCAAACATTTTGCAAACTGCGATGAAATATGGCATGGAGGGGATTTTGGAACAATGCAGCTGGCCGATCAACTCGCTTCGTTCAAACCACTCAAAGGAGTCTATGGAAATATTGACGGCAATGATATCAGGATCATTTATCCTGAACAGTTAGTATTTATGTGTGAAGATGTGAAAGTAATGATACGGCATATCGGTGGTTATCCACCGAAGTACAACCCTGAAACGAGAAAAGAATTGGCTATTCATCAGCCGCAGTTATTCATCAGCGGTCATTCCCATATCCTGAAAATAATCTATGACGATA
>CAZTKV010000036.1:0-11953 GCA_964614285.1 uncultured Chitinophaga sp.
ATTTGCTGTTTTTGTCTTTGATATTAAAGACCGGGGGAGGAGGAGGAACAAACTGATCGGCACTATCCATCACGACTGTTCTTATTTCTCTCCAGTGTGGTTCCAGAGCCTGTGAATACATCGGCGGGGTAGGTATCCACCTGCCGGGTGTATCTATTACTGTGTACTTGGGAGCTGTCCTTGTTTGGGCATAATTGTCTTTCTTACTCCATGCAAGAATGATTTTTCCAACTTCTTCAGCATATTCAATAGTATTATTAAATACACTGCCGGGCATGCCATGATCTTTTACAAGATATTTCAGGCTGTCAACATATTCCTTCATACTTCCTTCAGGAAACGTAACGGCCTCACCAAGTTTGCAAAAAGCCAATACCGCAGCAAAGTTGAAATCGATTTCCTTGCCTGCTGGTGGTGCAGGAACGGATGTCAGTCCGTTTACCTGGCCGGCCAATGATTGGTATTGACCGGGATTACCGGCAGCTATTACTTCGTAAGCGGCGATACTCGCATAGAGATAATTCCTTGATGCAATAATAGGTGGAAAGTTATTCTGCATCACCACATTGTTGAGTTCTTTAACTGTTTTGGAATACAGAAACGGATCGCTGGTAATTTGTTTGTAATCATTTCTATTATTACAGGCACTTGCAAGCAGCATAGCTGCAATAACCACTAATGCTATACGCATAAATAATTGTTTAAAAAATAAAAATGGAAAATCAGGAAACTAAAAAGACAATCAACACTCAGGCGGTTGGTGAGGAACAACTGTATTCAATACAGGCAAAAAGAAGTTATAATTTACATTATAAGACAGTGAGTTATTATTGTATTGATTCAAGGATGGAAGGGCTGACTGATCATCATATTCGGTAAGTGAATTCTTGGCAAATGAAGTTTGCTGCTGTTTTTGTGTCCCCTGCTCATTCATGTCAGCCGCACTATTAGCCCTTGTAATATCATACCGCATGTCTTTGAGCAACTGACGGGATTGATTAGGAATGCATTTGAAAATTACTATATCACCCTGTATTTTCTTTTTTACGTAAGTGAATGAAGTACCATCAATCTCAATGTTCCCATAATGTCTTTCGTAATCAGTAAAGCGCTGCTGATAAGGCATATTGAGAGAAACTCTTATTTCAACAAGATCTGCTTCATCATATATTTCATCATCAAGCAATGCTTCAAGGCTTCTGTCAGACTTTTTTTCAAGAGCTGAAATGGCGAAATTGTATCCCCCGATATTAAAAAGGAGTATGAGGAAAAAAAATATGGCAATTATCTTTCTCAAAACAGCAATCGTCAGATTGAATTATTTCACAATATATGTCTTTTTTTCCGGGCCGGCACCAGTAATGGTTAAGCTCTTCCAGTGTTTTGGGAGTACTGATTTGATCTGAATAAGTCCTTTTGGTGTGATCTCGATTCCGCCAAAGCCCATTAATACACTTTGTAAGATACCGCCCGCACCTGTTGCAAAATATGGGTTAGTTCCTCCTTTGGTTTCTGCTATTACCCGGAATGGGGGATTCAGGTTAGGAAGATAGGCGTCTTTGAACCAATGATATGCTTTGTCTGCATTCCCAAGCCTGGCGTACAACGTGGTGAATACTGCTTGTGTCATAGCAGGTGTACCTTCATTGGGCACTCTTGTTTCATAATATTCAAGATCTTTAAGGATGATCTTCTGATCTGTTATCTCCTTTAGGGGATAAGCCAGCAGGTTTACATCAGCTTGTTTAATACCCTCACCATTATAATCAGCATGTTCTCTTGTTATTCCATCCGGAAATTTAAGAATCGGGATATTGTCGGCTACATGCACCCAGTCAGCAGTTGGTGAAATACCTAAGATTTTGGCAGCTTCAGTAGCAAATTGAAGATTGGCTTTCGCGGCAGCATTAGTAAATGCATTGTTATCAACATTCTCGGCCCATTCATCTGCAGCTACAACATTTTTAATATCATATTTACCAGATCCATTTCTCTCAACCCGGCTGGCCCAAAAATCTGCCGTGGAAGATAATATCGGCCATCCCTTTTCTTTCAACCAGTTTTTGTCCTGCGTGACGCAATAGTAATTCCATGCGGCTATACCAACACAGGCTGTAATATGATGTTCAAAAGGTCCACTCAGTGCCCATACAGGTGTTTCCTCTACGCCACTATCTGCACTTTCCCACGGATACATAGCTCCTTTATATCCCTTACTGAACGCATTACGCCTGGCCGCATCAAGCCGTTGAAAACGATACTCTATCATACTTTTGGCAAGTTCAGGGTGCAACACCAGCATTGCCGGATACATCCACAGCTCTGTATCCCAAAACACATGCCCATTATAACCAAGACCACTTAATCCCATTGGCGAGGGTGACAGTGAAGTACCCTCTCTTGTAAAAGAATACAAATGATAAAGCATACTGTGTATATCCTGCTGTGCCTGCGGATCACCTTCAATCGTTATGTCACTCTTCCATAATTCTTCCCAGGCTTTATGGTGAAACTGCAATAACCTCTCTCTTCCTTCCAATTTGGCGAAAATTGTTGCTCTTTCTGCTTCATTCAGCGGATCATCGTGATGAGCGGAAGTAATAGAGGAACCGGTAATAGAAAAACGATACGTCTCACCAGCCTTTATCTTTTTAGAAAATTTCATCAGATGCATATTGTTATCCCACATTTCGTGGATGACCCTGGGTTCTGCACCATGCTTTTCACTGAACAAGAAAGTATTACTGGCACACATTAGTAGTTTACCTGTCGGGCTCCTGGCTGATGAAGTAAGCAGGCTAATGGTAACATGTGGCCTGTCTATTTCGTTATAATAGTTTTGAACATCTTTTAATGCATCAGGTGCTTCCATTACACTGGCGCTACTAATAGTAATATCCTTTTTTGCAGTTACAGATACATCCATCAATACTGAATAGGGTAAATGCCGGAGAGAGTAATAAGTATAACTGACTGTGGCTTTATCTCTGTATTCAAATGTAGAAGTAAAAGAAGCTTTTTTCATTTCCAGTTCCTGTTTCAGGTTTGTCGCTTCATTACTGCCAATACCTTTACCATCAATCTCCAGCCTCATATTTAATAAATTGAAGCTTCGAAGAAAATTACTTACCCTGCCGCGACCATACAGATCATAGGCTCCGGCCAGTACCACATCTTTAATTTTAAATGGTTCTGGTGCCGACACAATCCCTATCATACCATTGGCAACTGTAATTCCATAATAATTTGAAGGGTCTATTTTTTCTGCAGTTATTTTCCAGGGATCAGGCTGAGCGAAAACATCAGTATACAGAAATATGATAAAACCGGTTAGCACAAGCAATCCACGAATCATACAATAAGTTTTAGGAAATTTAGTGACTCTGACATTACTGCTCTTGCTAATGAGTGACCGGAAACGTTTTCGGTGGAAAAGAAAGAAATGAAATAAGAACTTGAATTGAGGCACTATGGGGAATGATTTTCGTCATCTTCATTTTTGCTGGTTGCTGCTAGATCAATAAAGGCAATTTGTTTAATCATTAATAATCAGTCGATTAAAGCCTTAAACAAGCTATTTAAAAATCCGGGGGTAAGCAATATTTTTATAAACTGTTAAAAATTAATTTTTGCAAGCTTGAAAATTATCATAATATTGTGTGTTTAATACACATTTAAATGTGTCCTTGATACATGACATTGTGTATTTGAAATCAGATTGCTAAAATTTTAATGATTGCTTATGTTGCCTAAACAACTCTTTAAGACAGCCAGTCTTATTGTACTGGCTTTTATGGCGCAAATCTCCTTTGCGCAAGACAGAGTGATTACCGGAAAAGTTACTGATTCTAAGGATGGGTCTCCGTTGCAGGGGGCTACTGTTGCTGCCAAAGGCAGTCGTAGTGGTGCTCAAACTGGTGCCGACGGAACATTCAGCCTCTCAGTTTCTGCTTCTGTAAATGCTCTTGTGATATCTTCTGTTGGCTTTGCCACACAAGAGGTATCGATCGAGGGAAAAAATTCTATAGAAGTGGCATTAGTCATTACTAATACTTCGATGGGCGAAGTAGTGGTAGTTTCTTACGGAACCCGAAGAAAAAGTGACCTCACAGGTTCTGTCACCTCTGTTTCTGCAAAAGATTTCCAAAAAGGAAATATTAATTCGCCGGAACAATTGCTACAAGGTAAAGTAGCCGGCTTACAGATTACGACAGGTGGTGGTTCTGCAGGTGGTGGAAGCCGTATCCGTATTCGCGGCGGCGCTTCACTTAATGCCAGTAATGATCCGTTGATTGTTATTGACGGTGTGCCGGTTGAAGGAAATGGCATTGCCGGTTCTGCCAATGTACTGAACTCTATTAATCCGAATGACATCGAATCTATCTCTGTATTAAAAGACGCATCAGCTACGGCGCTATATGGGTCGAGAGCCTCTAATGGTGTTTTGATCGTTACAACTAAAAAGGGAGTTAAAGGAAAATTGAGATTTAATTATAATAACCTTTTTTCTGTTGGAACAGTTGGTAAAACAGTAGAGGTTCTTACAGCCAGCCAGGTAATTGATATTATCAATAATGATGCTGCTGAAACAGGTAATAATACATATAAAGATATTCTCGGCACTTCCAATACTAATTGGCAGGAGGAGATCTACCAATCAGCTTTTGGTTTTGATAATACCATTAGTGTAAGCGGTGGATTGGGTAATGTTCCCTTCAGGGCTTCTTTAGGTTATCTGAACCAGGATGGTATCCTGAAAACAAATAATTTCAATCGTTTTTCAACTGCACTGAATCTGTCACCTAAACTTTTCGAAAATCATTTAGCAGTTAATTTTTCTGTTAAAGCCAGCCAGACAAGAAACACATTTGCCAACGAAGGAGCAATAGGCTCTTCTATAGCCTTTGATCCTACTAAGCCGGTAATGTCTGGTAATAAGGAATGGGGAGGATACTACGAATGGCTGCAGGCGAATAATCTGCCTATCGATCTGTCTACCAGAAACCCAATCGGTCTTTTAAATCTCAGGGATAATACATCCAAAGTTGGTCGTGTTATTGGTAATGTGGATCTTGATTATAAACTGCACTTTTTCCCTGATCTGCATATTAAAATGAACCTGGGTCTTGATTATTTAAGCGGCAGTGGTAATGATAATATTGATTCTGTTTCGGCTACTAACTATAAAACCGGAGGAAGGAAAACATTCTATGAACAGAAGAAGGTAAATACACTGGCTGATATCTTCTTGTTTTATGAAAAAAATATTAACAGTATCAACAGTAAAATAGATGTGCTGGTTGGTCATAGTTACCAGGATTTTTTAACTAAAGTGTATAACTATCCATCATTTAGTTACAGGACTATTGCTGACCCAAATAACCCTGCCAAAAAGGATACTATCCAGGGATCAGAACCAACATTCCCGGATGACAATCCAAGGTTCCGTTTGGAATCATACCTGGCAAGGGTTAACTTTTCTATAATGAATAAATACCTCATCACTGCTTCTATCAGGAGTGATGCGAGTTCAAAACTTAATCCTAATGACAGGGTGGGTTATTTCCCTGCTGTAGCATTTGCATGGAAGCTGAAAGATGAATTTTTCAAAAACGCAAATGTGCTGACCGAATTGAAACTTCGCCTGGGCTGGGGTCAAACAGGACAACAAGATGGTATTGGTTATTACTCATACTTGCCAAGATATTCACTTGGCACCAATACAGCTCAGTACCAGTTTGGTAACAGCTTTGTTAGCTATCTGAGACCTGAAGGGTATGATCCTAATCTGAAATGGGAAACCACAACAACTTCAAATGTTGGTCTTGATTTTGGTTTTCTGAAGAGCAGGATAACAGGTTCGGTGGATTATTATTACAGGAAGACTGAAGACTTGCTGGCAGATGTAGATGTACCCGCCGGGGCCAATTTTGTAAACCGTATTACTACCAACGTAGGTAACGTAATCAGCAAGGGAGTAGAAATTAATCTTAATACCACACCGGTTAAAACAGAAAACCTGACCTGGGATCTGGGGATTAATTATACCTATAATGAAGCTGAGATTACTAACCTGCTTAAAAACCCTGATCCTAATTTTAAAGGACAGCAAGTCAGTGGTATTTCAGGGGGTACGGGCAACTTTGTAGGAATACATGCCGTTAATAATACACCGTTCACTTACCTGGTGTACAAACAGATTTATGATAATAATAATAAACCCATCGAAGGTTTGTATGAGGATATAAACCGTGATGGTATCATAAATGACGATGACAGGTATTTGTATAAAAAGCCTGCTGCCGATGTTTTGCTGGGTCTTAACACACAGATTACTTATAAAGATTTCAGCCTGGGTCTCGCAGGCCATGGCTCATTTGGCAACTACCTGTATAATAATTTTTTCTCTAATAATGGTGTGCTAAGGGCAATTAAAAATCCGATCAATTTTATTGGAAATGCTTCAGTGGATTATCTGAATACCCGTTTTGTTAATAACCAGTATTTGTCTGATTATTATATTGAGAATGCTTCTTTCTTCCGCCTGGACAATATTAACCTGGGATATAATGTAGGCAAGGTATTTAATGATAAAGCTACTCTCAGAGTGGCGGCAAGCATCCAGAATGTATTTGTTATTTCAAAATACAAAGGACTTGATCCTGAGAATGCAGGTGATGGCGGTGTAGATAATAATATTTATCCAAGACCCCGTATTTTCTCACTTGGATTCAATTTTGATTTTTAATTGCAAAAAAATATTGAGTTATGAAACATATATCAATAATAAAAACATTAATAGCAGGGGCGGTCATTGTTTCCTTAGCATCCTGTTCAAAAAAGCTGGATTTGTTTCCCCAAAACGAATTCACTTCAGAAACGGCTTATGCTAATGCCGCCGGTTATCGCTCCGTATTAGCCAAAGTATATGGGGGATTAGCAACAACCGGAAATACCGGTCCTGCCGGTTCATCAGATATCCAGGGGTTAGATGAGGGCTCCCAGTCGCCATTTATCCGTGGTTTCTTTAACTGTCAGGAATTGCCAACAGATGAGGCAGTTGTTGCCTGGAATGACCAGACTATCAAAGATTTTCATAACCTGAGATGGTCCAGTGGCGATCCTTTTCTAAAAGGAATGTATGCAAGACCTATTTATAATATAATGGTAGCAAACGAGTATCTGCGTGAATCAACAGATGATAAATTGTCTTCCAGAGGAATAAGCGGTGCTGATGCGGATGAAATCAAAGCTTCAAGGGCAGAAGTTCGTTTCTTGCGGGCTTTCAACTATTGGGCTATGATGGATCTCTTTGGAAAATCAACATTTATTGATGAGACAAACGTAGTCGGAACTTCTCTTCCTGCTGAAAAGTCAAAACAAGAACTGTTTGCTTTTATCGAGACAGAGTTATTGGCGATAGAATCTGAACTGAAACCTGTAAAGACCATTGAATATGGACGGGTAGACCAGGGTGCTTGCTGGGCTTTGCTTGCCAGGATGTACCTGAATGCACAGACATATATTGGTGCTTCAAAGTATACAGAAGCTATTACTTATGCCAGTAAAGTGATTGGTGGCGGATATACATTACATAATGACTATGCGCAGCTATTTATGGCGGATAATGATAAGCGGACAAACGAGATCATTTATGCTATTAACTGTGACGGTCTTCGTACAAGCTCATATGGCAATACTACATTTTTTGTTCATTGTGCAGCCGGTGATGATCATAATGATTTTGGTGTAGGTGGAGGTTGGTATGGTTACAGGGCAACAAAAGGATTGGCTGATAAATTTTCTGATCTGACAGGCGCTACTGATAAAAGAGCTTTGTTTACTACATCTAGTTTTGGCACTAGTCCTGCACAAATAGTAATAGATGATATTAGTAATTTTTCTAACGGACTTCATGTAAGAAAATACAGGAATATCCGTTCAGATGGTGGCCCTACTTCAGATCCGAACAGGGATTTTTCTGATGTTGATTTCCCGGTATTTCGATTGTCAGAAATGTACCTGATTTATGCCGAAGCCGTTCTACGTGGCGGAGCTGGTGGTTCTGTCGCTAACGCCGTTAATTATATTAATCTGATAAGGGAAAGAGCATATGGCAATACTTCAGGGAATATCACAAGTGCCCAGCTAACATTACCATTTGTTCTTGATGAAAGGGCCAGAGAACTTTATTGGGAGGGTCATCGCCGGACTGATTTGATCCGTTACGGTCTTCTTACTACAGGCACTTATTTGTGGCCCTGGAAAGGCGGAGTAGCTTCGGGTACTGCTGTTGACAGTAAGTATAATATTTTTCCGGTACCTGCCAGTAATATCACCTCTAACCCTAACCTGACACAAAACACCGGTTATTAATTTAATACAACATAAACTGTTTAAATTATGAAAAATATTTTTAAAATACTTCTTGGGTCTTTGTTCCTGGGATCTTTCATCTCATCCTGCGAAAAAGATGAAAATAAAATCTTTTTTGAAGGGGGAACAGCCCCTGTATTGACAGCATCGACAACCGCTGACCAGGTACTGCTGAAAGTAAATGAGAACAATCCTGCAATTATTTTCAACTGGACTAATCCGGATTATAAGTTTACAACAGGGGTCAGTTCCCAGGATGTTACGTATACAATGCAGTTTGATGTAGCGGGTGCTAACTTCGGCAGTGCAAAAAAATATGAGAAGGCTATTGCAAGAGAACTGACTTCCATTTTTACTGTGAGAGATCTCAATGCGGCACTTTTAGCAATGGATCTTCCTGAAAATGTGGTTCACAATATTGAAATCAGGGTTAAATCAACCCTTGTTAATAATAGTGTGCCGCTGTATTCTAATGTGATAACTATAAAAATGACCCCCTATCTGGATGTTGTATATCCTGTTCCAGCTAATTTGTATATAACTGGAGCTGCAACACCAGGTAACTGGATGGGTGGAGGTGATCCGGAATTATTAAGCCAGAAGTTCACCAAGATTTCTACTTCTGAATTTCAAATTAACAGCCTGGCTATTAATCCTGATGCAGGCTTTTTATTTGTGCCTGTGTATGGTGATTGGTCAAATAAGTATGGCTTTACCGGAGCTGGGTTAGCTAATAATGTTAATGGGGATAGTTTTCAACCCGGAGGGAATGATTTTAAATCTCCTTCACTGGCGGGTAACTACAAGATTGTAGTGAGCTTCAAAACAGGTAAATACACCTTTACAAAACTATAATTACGGATATTAAAAAATATACAATGAAAAATATTTTTAAAATACTTACACTGGCTGTTACGACCGTATTTATAGTTACAGCCTGTAAAAAAGTGGCGGATCTTCCGTATTACGATAATGGCACTGCTGTTGTACTCACGGCATCCAAAGCTTCTGTAGCCCCCACTCCTGCAGATTCTCTTGCTGCTGTCATTGATTTTTCATGGACCAGCCCTGAGTATAAGCAGGATACTTCTTTGTATAAATTTATTCTGGAGATAGATTCTACCGGAAGAAATTTTGCTAAAGAAACTACCAAAATAGTTAGAGGAGTTCTTACTACCAGTCTTACTGGTAAGGAGCTGAATGCAATATTGCTGAATTATGGATTCTCCCTGGGGGTGCCTTATGACCTGGATGTAAGAGTTACTTCTTCTTATGGAAACAACAATGAAAGATATCTTTCAAATGTTGTAAAAGTCAGGGTAACACCATATAATGATCCGGCAGTATTAACTACAGTTAACACTTCAGTTACCTGTGCATTGGCTACCTCAACACAATTGTCAAATACCTTTAACTGGAATGGTGCATTCAATGGCTATACAGGAAATATTAATTATGTGCTGCAGTATGATTCAGCCACAAAGAATTTTGTAGCCCCAATTGAAATTCCTGTTGGTACCAACCTTTATACAAAAGCGTTAACACAAGGCGAAATGAATGAGACAGCCTTAACCTCTGGCATTCCCGGTGGTAATACAGGAAAAGTGGAGTACAGAATAAAGGCAACTACTGCCCAGGGTGCTGTTTCTTATTCGAATGTTGTTAATGTAACAATTCAGAGTTATGTACCGATCCTTCGGTTTTATTTACCCGGTAGTTACCAGGCAGCAACAGGGAATGGTAATAACTGGGATCCGGGTACAGCACCTGAGTTCATCCGTGACCTGAGGGCCGGAGCACTCAATAAGTTATATTATATGTATATCTATCTGCCTGCCGGTGCTGAATTTAAAGTTACCCAGGGCCGTGCATGGGATGTAAATTATGGAGGAACCGGAGGCGTATTATCACCTGGCGGTGCAAACTTTACTGTTGCAACAGCCGGGTATTACAGAATTTCAATTGACAGAACAGGATTGCAATATGATATCAGGGAAGGCCGGATGGGATTTGTAGGAGGAGGAACAGGGGCCGGATGGAATCCTCCTAATACTTTCCCCAATTATGCAATGGGGGCAGCCGCAACTAACCTATTTGTTGGCTTAACAGATTTTACAGTTGATGGGTGGAAATTGATTGATAATAACCAGTGGAACAGTGGCGATTTAACAGTTGTTAATACTAGAAGCTATGGGGCTGCTGGTGGAAGCGGAAGCACAATGGAAATCAATGGCGGTAATTTCCCCAATGTAGCTTCTGCCGGCCGTTACAGGGTAATGTGGGATGGCAGAAACGTAGATAATATTAAGTATGAAATGTCTCCGGCTACAGAAATGAGGGTCGTTGGTGATGGTATCCAGGGAGTAAATGCATGGGATCCGGGTGCCAGTCCGCAAATGACCTATAACGGTAATGGTGTGTGGACAATCACCCTTACTTTAATAGCTGGTAAGGATATTAAATTCCTTGCAGGTAATGCATGGGGTGCTTTTGATTATGAAGACAATAGCGGTGGAAGTACGGCTACCGGAACTCCAAGAAAGATCAAATGGGAAGGAGGAGATAACTTTAAAACACCAACTGTTACAGGTAGCTACACGATTACATTAAATGAGCATACTCAGACGGTAACTATTAATTAGAATGTTTGTTTTACAAATACTAACTAAACGTCGCTCTTTATAGGGCGACGTTTTATCTTTATAATAATGAAGAAGAGTTTTTATTTAATCCATTTAGGGACTGCTGCAACCAGGCTTGCTTTTTTATTATTGATTTCTTTTTCCTGTGGTTCTAAAACACAACAGGAAGATCCGCCTGAAACGCCGGCTGTACAGTTTGCCAAGGGTGCCGATGTAGGTTGGCTTACCCAGATGGAAGCAGCAGGGAAGAAATTTTATAACTCGTCAGGAACAGAACAGGACTGTATACAGATATTAAAGAATACCGGAATGAACTCAATCCGGTTAAGAGTATGGGTGGATCCCGCTGGTGGATGGAATAATACAGCTGATGTGGTAGCGAAGGCAGTCAGGGCCAGGAATCTTGGTATGAGGATCATGATCGACTTTCATTACAGTGATTCCTGGGCTGATCCCGGACAACAGACTAAGCCAGCTTCGTGGGCAGCACAGGATTTTGCTACTTTACAGACATCTGTTTATAATCATACTTTCAATGTATTGACAGCACTCAAAGCGGGTGGAGTAACCCCGGAATGGGTACAGGTTGGCAATGAAACGAATGATGGTATGCTCTGGCCTACGGGAAAAGCTTCTCTCAGTATGGCCAATTTTTCTGCACTGGTGAAACAGGGATATAATGCAGTTAAAGCGGTTGACAGTTCAATTAAGGTGGTCATTCATTTATCCAATGGATTCGACAATAGTCTTTATCGCTGGATTTTTGACGGATTAAAGAACAACGGAGTAAGTTGGGATATCATTGGTTTGTCCTTATACCCGGAGCCGGGTGACTGGCAGATACGAAATGAACAATGCCTTGTTAATATGAATGATATGGTGGCCAGGTATAATAAACCGGTTATGATTGTGGAAGTAGGAATGAGCTGGGATCA
>CAZTKV010000036.1:12053-20525 GCA_964614285.1 uncultured Chitinophaga sp.
TGGCCAGGTATAATAAACCGGTTATGATTGTGGAAGTAGGAATGAGCTGGGATCAAGCTTCGGCTTGCCAGGCTTTTATCAGCGATCTTATTATCAAAGTAAAATCTCTAGCCGGTAGTAAAGGCCTTGGTGTGTTTTATTGGGAACCGCAAAGCTATGGTAACTGGCAGGGGTACACCAAAGGAGCATTTGATAATTCCGGTAAGCCAACGATTGCGTTAAATGCTTTTAACTGATATTCTTACTGGCATACTTCACTAACTTTCCTGTATGAAAAAGACAGGTATTTTCTTCGCAGTATTGGTTTGTCTGACAATTAATATTTCCGCGCAACGACAACAACTGAATTTTGATACTGACTGGAAGTTTCAGTTTGGGCATGCAGCTAATGCAGAAAAAGATTTTAATTACACCATCGCCACTATTTTCTCAAAATCAGGGGGAGCCGCTAAAACGGCCATTGACCCAAAATTTGATGATAGCAAGTGGCGGCAATTGAATTTGCCGCACGACTGGGCGGTAGAACTGCCATTTGTTTACAAAGATAATTTTGATGTAATGGCCCATGGGTATAAACCGGTGGGAGGCCTGTTCCCAGAAACAAGCATCGGCTGGTACAGAAAACACTTTACTGTAGCCAAAGCAGATTCTGGTCAGCGGTTTCAAATTCAATTCGATGGTATTTTTCGGGATGCGAATATCTGGCTTAATGGATTTTACCTGGGAAACAATAAGAGTGGTTATGTGGGAGTGGCTTATGATGTTACTGATTACATCAATTTTGAAAAAGATAATGTATTAGTGGTAAGAGCAGATGCTACACAATATGAAGGATGGTTTTATGAAGGAGCCGGCATTTACCGGCATGTATGGCTGAATAAATATAATAATATTCATATTGAAACAGATGGTGTATTTGTTTATTCGGCTATTGCCAGTAATAAGGCTGTTGTAAATGTTGAGACAGTTGTAAAAAATCAATCACTATCAACATCAGATTGTATTGTGTCGGCATATTTAACGGACAGGAGTGGAAAAGTTGTATCCGTATCAAAAGAGCAGAAACTGTTCATTGATGTTAATAAGCAGGCAATAGCTGTAAACAATATTTCAACAGTTAATTTCAGAGAGTGGACGCTGGATGATCCTTATCTGTACAGAGTGATCGTTGAGATTAAAGCAGGAGGTAAGCTGGTCGACAGGAAAGTAATTCGTTATGGGCTTCGTCATATCGAAATAAAACCGAATGGTGTTTTCCTAAATGGTCAATATGTAAAACTGAAAGGAGTAAACAACCACCAGGATCATGCAGGAGTGGGCAGTGCCTTGCCGGATTACCTTCAATATTACCGGATCAGCTTACTAAAACGAATGGGTGTGAATGCGTATCGTACCAGTCATAACGCACCAACACCAGAACTTCTTGATGCCTGCGATAGTCTGGGTATGCTGGTGATGGATGAACAGCGTTTACTGAATAGTAGTCCCGAGTATATTGATCAGTTTGAACGGCTCATACGAAGAGACCGCAACAGGCCATCTGTTTTTATGTGGTCTATCGGCAACGAAGAAGGCTGGATACATACGACCAGCATCGGTAAAAGAATTGCACAAACATTTATAGCAAAACAAAAAGAATTAGATCCGACAAGAACCTGTACTTATGCTGCTGATCTCGCTAATGTGTATAATGGTATTAATGAAGTTATTCCTGTTCGTTCCTTTAATTACCGGCAATTTGCAGTAGCTGATTACCATCGTGACCATCCCGGTCAGCCAATTATTGGTACAGAAATGGGAAGCACTGTTACTACCCGGGGGATATATGAAAAAGATACTGTGAAAGGGTATGTACCTGACCAGGATATAACAGCACCCTGGTGGGCCAGCAAAGCAGAAGATTGGTGGACGTTGGCTGCCACAAATAACTATTGGTTAGGCGGATTTGTATGGACTGGTATGGATTACAGAGGGGAGCCAACCCCTTATCAATGGCCCAATATCAATTCACATTTTGGGATTATGGATATGTGTGGTTTCCCCAAAAATATTTATTACTACTATAAAAGCTGGTGGACAGATAAAGATGTATTGCATATCTCTCCTCACTGGAATTTCAGAGATAAAGCACCGGGATGGAATAAACCGAAAGGCGATCTTATTGATGTGTGGGTAAATAGTAATGCAGATAATGTTGAATTATTTCTGAATGGAAAGAGCCTGGGTAAGAAAGATATGCCCCGCAACAGTCACCTTAAATGGGCTGTAAATTATGAACCGGGCAAGTTAGAAGCTGTTGCTTATAAAAAAGGAAAGCGGTTAACCAGAAAAATAGAAACAACCGGGTTACCTTTTGAAGTAGTTGTTACACCTTACAAAACAACGATACTTGCAGATGGGAAAGATGCGACTGTCTTAAATATAACAGTGCTTGACAGGGAAGGAAGAGAAGTACCTGATGCAGATAACCTCATTAAGTTTAGTATCGAAGGCCCCGGTAAGATTATTGGTACAGGTAATGGCGATCCAAGTAGCCATGAGCCTGATAAATGTGCAGATGGGGCATGGCAGAGAACGCTGTTCAATGGTAGATGCCAGGTTATTATACAGTCAGGAATGCAACCCGGGATGATAAAGTTTGATGCTAAAGCAACTGGCCTCTGGCCAGGTGGCACAGATATACAAACGATATCTCCGGAAAGTGTAGCGATAGTTAGTACAGATAAGAAATACAAACTAACCGGTGAGCAGGCAAAAAGCAGAGAAGTGGGAAAAATGCTTGGAGCCGATATTTCTTTCTTACCGGAATTGGAAGCAAGAGGGATGAAATTCTCCGACAATGGAGTTGAGAAGGATGCTATACAGATTTTAAAAGACCATGGCCTGAATTATGTGCGGTTGAGAATTTTTAACGACCCTGCGAGAGACAGCGGTTACTCTCCAGGTAAAGGTTTTTGCGACTTGAGCAATACATTGAAGATGGCAAAAAGAGTGAAAGCTGCCGGAATGAAACTCTTGCTCGATTTTCACTACAGTGATTATTGGGCTGATCCGGGAAAACAATATAAGCCGGCAGCATGGAGAAAATATTCTTTTGAGGAATTGAAGAAAGCTGTTTATGACTACACCAAAGATGTGATGCAGCAACTCAAAGACCAGGGTACTACTCCGGATATGGTACAGGTGGGCAATGAGATCAACCACGGTATCGTTTGGCCGGAAGGAAATGTCAGCAATTTTGATGGATTGGCGCAACTGATCAATGCGGGCACAGCAGCCGTAAAATCAGTTGACCCGGCTGTTGTCATGATGCTGCATGTGGCACTTGGCGGACAGAATGATGAATCAGTTTTTTTCATTGATAATATGGTGGCTCGTGGTGTGCATTTTGATGTAATCGGCGAATCTTATTATCCCAAATGGCATGGCACATTGGAAGACCTTGAAACAAACCTGGATGATCTGGCCAGAAGGTACAACAGGGATGTGATCGTGGTGGAATATTCTCATCGTAAAGAAGAAGTAAATAAAATTGCTTTTGAAGTAACCGGGGGTAAAGGCAAAGGAACCTGCATCTGGGAGCCGCTTAGTACCTGGGAAAAATTCTTTGATGATAAAGGAAAGGCCAATGAACTGCTGAAATTATATGATGAAATAAGCAACAAATATTTAAAGAACTAAAATCATAAAAGTGGGAGAGTACAGGGTTCCAGATCAATTGAAACAGTTTGTTACTGACAATACTATTGTGGTAAGGTCTCCCGGTCGTATCAACCTGATAGGCGAACATACAGATTATAATAACGGATTTGTATTACCCGCAGCTATTGATAAAGCAGTTTATGTAACCATTGAGCAGGTGTCGGGGACAAAATTATTTTTACATTCAGTTGATTTCAACGAAACTGTTGAAATTGAATTAAATGCTATTAAACCTTTACCCGGTCATTGGTCAACATATATTTTGGGTGTAGCAGATCAGTTCTTACAGAAGGGGAAACAGATTGGCGGGTTTAAGCTGAATATTTATGGTGATGTGCCGTTGGGAGCCGGTCTTTCTTCATCGGCAGCAGTAGAATGTGCTGTTGCATTTGCATTGAATAAATTATTGAATGCAGGATTTTCAAGAAAAGAGTTAGCATTAATTGCACAGGCGGCAGAACATACATATGCAGGGGTGAAGTGTGGCATTATGGACCAGTTTGCCAGCTTGTTTGGGAAAAAAGATCATGTGATCCGGTTGGATTGCCGTTCACTGGAGTACGAATATTTCCCGCTGGAACTTGGTGAATATGTAATTGTGCTTTTTGATACTATGGTAAAACATTCACTTGCTTCATCGGAATATAATATCCGCAGATCGCAATGTGAGGAAGGTGTGATGCTGATTGGGCAAAACTATCCCTCTGTACACAGCTTAAGAGATGCTACTGTAGAAATGGTGAATGAATGCATTGGTGAGTTCGAAACAGCTCACAGGCGTTGCAAATATGTTGTAGAAGAGATTGACCGGTTACAAAAGGGATGTAAAGACCTGGAAAAGGGTGACCTGAAAGCCTTCGGACAAAAAATGTATGCTACCCATGAGGGGTTAAGCAAAGACTATGAAGTAAGCTGTAAAGAATTGGATTACCTTGTTGAATATGTAAAGCAATATGATATGGTCATTGGTGCAAGGATGATGGGTGGCGGATTTGGTGGCTGCAGCATTAATATTATTAAGAAGGATTTTGTGGAAGGATTGGTTAATGATCTTACTGTTGCTTACTTAAAAAATATGGGTAAAGAGCTGAAACATTATATGGTCAATATTGAAGACGGAACATCAGTAATAAATTGATAGATATGGTTCTCCTTATTGTAAAATCAACTACTTGATAATATAAAACAATACAAATGGGAAATGCTTTATTTCACCTGGAGTGGATCGATTATGCCATCATGATCATATACTTCATGTTTGTGCTTGGGATTGGATGGGTTTTGAAAAGATATATGAAAGATGCAAATGCCTTTTTGGAGGCAGGAAGATCTATGCCTGCCTGGGTAGCTGGATTAGCTTTTATTTCTACTAATCTCGGCGCCCTGGAGGTGATGGGTATGGCCGGTTCGGGAGCCAAGTACGGTATGCTGACGACACATTTTTACTGGATTGGAGCAATACCTGCAATGGTCTTCCTGGCCATTTTTATGATGCCGTTTTATTATGGTTCAAAAGCCCGTTCTGTTCCTGAATATTTGAAACTGCGTTTTGATGAAAAGACCCGTGGGCTTAATGCCATTCTGTTTGCTGTCATGACAGTGCTTGCATCAGGTATTTCTATGTATGCACTGGCATTATTGATGGAAAAAGTATTGGGATGGGATTTTAATCTTAGCCTACTATTATCTGCAGCTATTGTATTAGCCTACACCTATCTGGGAGGATTGTCCTCTGCTATTTATAATGAAGTGCTGCAGTTCTTTATTATTGTGATAGGCTTATTGCCAATTGTATTCCTGGGCCTTCATGAGGTAGGTGGATGGAGCGGATTAAAAGAAGGGCTTGCCCCGATTGTATCGGGAAAAGGATTTGCGGCTGATAGTTTTACCACTACATGGAAATATACAGACCAGGCAACATCTAATCCTCTTGGTGTGGAATGGTATGGAATTCTTTTTGGACTTGGGTTTGTACTTTCTTTTGGCTATTGGTGTACCAATTTCCTGATTGTGCAGCGGGCAATGGCTGCTAAATCTACAACGGCAGCCCGTAATACACCATTAATCGGCGCTATTCCAAAAATGCTCATTCCTTTTTTAATTATTGTGCCAGGTATTATTGCCCTTGTATTAATGAATAATCCGTCATCAGGATTTTCAATCACTGAAAATGGTAAACCTAATTATGATCTTACCATTATCATGTTGTTAAAGCACTATTTACCAACAGGTGTGCTGGGCCTCGGGATAACGGCATTATTAGCCTCTTTCATGTCCGGAATGGCGGGTAATGTTTCGGCATTCAATACTGTATGGACCTATGATATTTACCAAAGCTATATAAGGCCAGCCACTGGTGATAAAGAAGCAGATTCAAAACACTATCTTAAAGTGGGAAGAATGGCCACCGTATTTGGTGTTTTAGTCAGTATTGCTGCGGCATACCTGGCCGGATTATTTGGAAATATCATGGACTTCCTGCAAACGATTTTTTCGATGATTAATGCTCCATTATTTGCCGTGATTTTCCTGGGAATGTTTTGGAAAAGAGCTACAGGTCATGGGGCTTTTATCGGTCTATTGGGAGGATTCCTTGTAGCTTTATTGCACCACGGTCTTACTGTTCCGGCCGGAGCCACTACGCTGGTTAAAGGTGGTTGGTTAGGTGTATTGCATACCTACCCGGTTGAAATGGCACAGAATTTCTGGACAGCTATTTATGCCTGTGCAGCCTCGGCAATTATTGCTGTTGTTGTGTCTTTAACAACCACGCAAAAGAAAACCGATGATGAGCTGCGTGGACTTGTTTATTCACTGACACCAAAAATTAAGGAGGATCATGTGGTGTGGTATATGCGTACCAATACCCTTGCCATTTTTGTTTTAACCATGATGGTGATATTATCCATTTTATTCTGGTAAAAAATAAAACGAAATAATTATGTTAGATATTAGAATTCCAATCGGGTTATTATTTACTGTGTTAGGCATATTACTCTCAGCCTACGGTATATACACTAATGCCAATACAGAGCTTTATTCAAAATCTTTTCAGTTCAATGTCAATCTTTGGTCGGGATTAGGCATGCTGGTATTTGGTGTAATAATGCTGCTAACAGTAAGGAAAAAAAAAGGATAGTGTTTCGCCTTTTTTAATTCAGGTCAGTTATAATTAGTGAAGCTGGTTAATACTGATTTATTTGCTGTGTTAATCAGCTTACATTTTTCTGGTGATCAATAATAAACAGTATCAGCTCTTCCGGTGTTGTGTCAATCCTTGAAATGGCATCGGCTATATCTTCCCGGCTAACCTGCGCTGCAAAAGCAGGACTTTTTAATCTCTTCAGCACACTCTTTACTTCCAATCCTTCATACAAAGTCGGTCTTATTAAAGCAGCAGCATGAATGAAGCCTGACAATTCATCAATGGCATAGATCATTTTATCCATTTTACTAACCGGCTCAACCCCGAAAACAGAGGGTCCATGAGAGGCGATGCAGTGAATTACTTCGGGGTCAATGTTTTTTCTTTCGAGTTCTTCTATAATAATACGGCAATGATCATCCGGGTATTTTTCCCAGTCAGCATCATGCAGCAAACCTGCCAATTCCCATTTTGATGCTGTTAATTCATCTGCACCTTCTTTTTCGATCGCCCATGCTTTCATATTTGCTGCAACTTGTTTCATATGCAGCCGGAGTCGTTCATTCGGTACCCATTCATTTAATAATGCATGAGCCTCTTTTAATGACATCAGGTTACCGCTATTTTTAGGATCGCCAAATTCAGAGCGGCCAAGATTTCGGGTTGACATTTTTAATTAAAATTAAAACCAACCCGGCTATTCTGCATCATGCATACCTTTACCGGGAAGGAAAGTTATTATTATGGAAGAAAAGATACTAAAGGGAACTATTTCATTTATCAATTATGAGAAAAATTTTGCTACAATTGAATATGAACAGGGGACAAAGAAAAAATCTGTTAACTGTAAAACTGATTTTGAATCAACCGGCAGAAAGTCTCACCATTTCAGGGTAGGAGATACAGTAAGTTTTCAGTTAAGACTGTCAGACCGCGGTGATAAGATGACTGCATGCAATATTAAATACCTGCATAATACAGAGCTGGACCTTTTGATACAAAGAGCGACTATTGAGAACAGGTTTTCGGGTTATTTGAAAAAAGCTGATGATAAGTATTTCGTCAAGGAATGGAATAGTTATATTTTTTTCCCCCTTCAGCTTTCTCCCTGGGAAAAACCACCTGTTGAAACCGCTGAAAACGAAGCTATCAGTTTCAGGTTGCTGAACCTTGAAAAACCAAATGCTATCGTTGCTGAGCTTTTTTCACATAATTATATACCTGAATACAGAAAAGCGCTGCAACATTATAGGAACGAGATTGCTGTTGATGCGGTTGTTTTCAAAGTATCGCCGCATGCTATTTATCTCAATTTGTTTGATGACAAAATCCAGGCGAAACTCTCTTTCGCTTCTCCTGACGACACCACCGTAAAAGCGGGTGATATAATACCCGTGGTCATTACCCATTTATCTGCTACCCGGGTAGTCGTTAAGCGGTTTGAAAATCCAGCTACTTAAGTGCCAGCTTATTCAAGGAACAAAATTTAATAGCAAAAATTTTATTGAAAATCAATAGTTTGTGAGGGTTCAATAAAAATTACTTCCCTTTTTAGTAGTTTTAGATTATACCCAAACCTATCTTTGCACCCCATTTAAAAACAGTTGCCGGGATAGCGGTAACAT
>CAZTKV010000037.1:0-3033 GCA_964614285.1 uncultured Chitinophaga sp.
TGGTTTCCATGGTGTGGGCCAGCAGTCTCACGGTCAGCACGACCGCCAGAGAGCCCCGGGTTCACTTGGTAACTCATCGGATGCCAGCCGTGTAATGAAGGGAGTTCGTATGGCCGGCCGTATGGGTAATGACCGTGTAAAAATGAAAGGGCTGAAAGTGGTAAAGATTTTTGCTGACAAGAATTACATTCTGGTTAGCGGTTCTGTGCCAGGTCACAACGGTTCAATTGTTTTAATTCAGAAATAAGTTTTGATGGCATCCTGAGCATGGCGAAGGATAAAAAGATAAGAAAATGAAAGTTGAAGTTTTAAATACAAAAGGAAAGGGGACAGGCAGAACGGTGGAGCTTCCCGAAGAAATATTCGGTGCTGAGCCTAATAACCATGTTATCTACCTGGCCGTTAAACAATACCTTGCTGCACAACGTCAGGGAACTCACAAAGTAAAGACCCGTGCGGAAGTACAGGGTGCCAGCCGTAAGCTGCATCGTCAAAAAGGTACTGGTGGAAGCCGTAAGGGCAATATCCGTAACCCTTTATACAAGGGTGGTGGTACTATCTTCGGTCCGAAACCGCACTCTTATGACATCAAGCTGAACCGCAAGGTAAAAGACCTGGCAAAAATTTCTGCTCTTAGCTACAAAGCAAAGGATAATGCGATTGTTGTAGTTGAAGACATTGCGATGGACTCCCCCAAAACCAAAAGTTTTATGGAGATTATGGGCAGCCTGAAAGTTGCTGATAAGAAAGCGATGTTCATCATGCCTGAGAATAATGATAATCTTCAATTGTCAATCCGTAATGTTCCTTCTGTATTAGGAGTTTTATTGAGTGATATCAATACATATGATATTGTCAATTCTGAAGTACTGGTATTAACTGAAAGTGCAGCAAAGATTTTTGCTGATGATGAAAAGGCTGAAGCATAATTAAAACATTCTAAAGAGTAAGAAATGAGATCGTAAGATCCCATTGCGCCAAAAGAAAATAAAAAATATTGCAATGAAACTTTCTGAAGTATTGATAAAACCCATTTTGACAGAAAAAGCAAATGCACAGCAGGACAAACTGCACCGTTATGCTTTCAAAGTGGCAAGAAAGGCGAATAAGCTGGAAATCAAAAAAGCAGTTGAAACTTTTTACGGTGTAACTGTAACTGGTGTAAATACAGCAGTAGTTCCAGGGAAAAATAAAAGCCGCTTTACAAAGTCTGGTGTAATCTCAGGCCGTAAGCCTGCATACAAAAAGGCATTTGTAACTGTAGCAGAGGGTGAAAACATTGATTTGTATTCAAACATTTAACCCTTTAACGAATGGCTTCAACAGCCGCTAATGTTGAACTTAAAAAAGAAATTGAAAAATGGCACTAAGAAAATTTAAACCTATTACAGCCGGTACCCGTTGGAGAATCGGTAATGCGTATGCTGAGGTTACAACCAATGTTCCGGAAAAGAGCCTGCTGGAAGCTAAACCGAGAACCGGTGGTCGTAACTCTTCTGGTCATCTGTCGATGCGTTACAGAGGCGGTGGTCACAAGAAGAAATACCGTATTATCGATTTTAAAAGAAATAAAGCTGGTGTTGCCACTGTAGAATCTATCCAGTATGATCCAAATCGTACAGCTTTCATCGCACTATTGAATTATGCTGATGGTGAGAAGCGTTATATTCTGGCTCCCCAGGGTTTGCAGGTAGGCTCTAAAGTGGAAAGCGGAAAAGATGTTGCTCCTGAAGTTGGTAATGCTCTTCCGATGAAAAACATGCCACTCGGTACCAACGTTCACAATATTGAAATGCAACCAGGTCAGGGTGGTAAATTGGCAAGAAGTGCAGGTTCTTCTGCACAGCTTACTAACAAGGAAGAGAAATATGCCATCCTCAAAATGCCTTCCGGTGAGTTGAGAAAAGTGTTGATCAATTGCTGGGCTACCGTAGGTGTGGTAAGTAATAGTGATCACTTTCTGCAAAGCATGGGTAAAGCAGGTCGTAACAGGTGGAAAGGTATCAAACCCAGAAACCGTGGTGTGGCGATGAACCCTGTAGATCACCCGATGGGTGGTGGTGAAGGTAAAGCTTCAGGTGGTCAGCCTCGTAGCAGGAACGGCCAATACTCAAGAGGTCTGAAAACAAGAACCAAGGGTAAGGGAAGCGATAAGATGATCATCCAGCGTAAGAACGGAAGTAAAATAGCAAAGTAAAAAAGTAATTAACAATACAACGACATAAATCATGGCTCGTTCGATTAAAAAAGGTCCTTATATAGCAACACACCTCGAAAAAAAGGTGATGTCTATGAATGAAGGCAAAAACAAAAAGGGTGTTATCAAGACCTGGAGCCGTCGCTCTACTATTTCACCTGATTTCGTGGGTCACACTTTTGCTGTGCACAATGGCAACAAGTTCATCCCTGTGTATGTAACGGAATTCATGGTAGGTCATAAGTTAGGTGAATTTGCACCTACCCGCCAGTTCAAAGGACACTCTAAAAAAGAAGGTTAATCTAGAAACTAATTAAAATGGAAGCAGTAGCTAAACTGAGAAATTATCCGACTTCACCCCGCAAAATGCGTTTGCTTGCTGACCTGATCCGTGGTCAGAAAGTAGAAAAAGTATTGGCTGAGCTGGAGCACAATTCCAAGCATCCTGCAGTTCCCCTGCGTAAACTGGTGCTGAGCGCTATCAGTAACTGGAAGCAGAAGAATGAAGGGGGAGATGAAAGTCAATTGGTTGTAAAAACAATCTTTGTTGATGGGGCAAGAACTTTAAAGAGAATGCGTCCTGCTCCACAGGGTCGTGGTTACCGTGTTCGCAAACGCAGCAATCATGTTACTGTGATCGTGGACACTAAAGAATCTAAAAATTAAACGTATTAACGAATAACCTGAATAAACATGGGTCAAAAAGCAAATCCGATTGGTAACCGTTTAGGCATCATCCGTGGATGGGAATCTAACTGGTATGGCAGCAAAAAAGATTATGCTGGCAAACTGATCGAAGATCATAAGATCAGAACTTACCTGAATGCCCGTATCAA
>CAZTKV010000037.1:3133-7576 GCA_964614285.1 uncultured Chitinophaga sp.
AAGAGCGAAGTTAGCGACAGAAGGGAAAGAAGAGATGATCATCGTGGCGGAGAACGACGTGATGACAGAAGAGGTGGCGGAGACAGAAGAGGTGGTGGAAGAGGAGAAAGAAGAAATTAATTTTCGAAACAAGAATCAAGTAACTAGAAATTATAAACAATGTTACAACCGAAAAGAACGAAGCACCGGAAAATGCAGAAAGGCCGCATGAAAGGCGATGCCAAGAGAGGTACTACCATTGCATTTGGTTCTTATGCTTTGAAAGCACTAGACCAGCATTGGATCACTGACCGTCAGATTGAAGCTGCCCGTCAGGCGTTAACCCGTGAGATGAAAAGAGAAGGTAATGTTTGGATCCGCATTTTCCCAGACAAACCAATTACCCGTAAGCCACTGGAAGTAAGGATGGGTAAAGGTAAAGGTAACCTGGAATTCTGGGCTGCCGTGGTAAAACCCGGTCGTATATTATTTGAAATTGACGGTGTTAGTGAGCAGGTTGCCCGTGCATCTTTAGCACTGGCTGCAGGGAAGCTTCCTATTAAAACCAAGTTTATTGTACGTCGTGACCTGGTTACAGCGTAATAATTAATAAATCGTAAAGCGATGTCAAAGAAAGCAGATTTTGTAAAAAGTATTCACGGAATGAATGAAATGGACCTTAAGGCACGCCTTGAGGAAGATAAACAGCGTTTGAAAAAACTGGAGTTTGCGCATGCGATTTCCCCATTGGAAAATCCAATGACCATCCGCGGTTTACGCCGGGAGATTGCCCGTCTGAAAACCGAATTGAAGTTAAAGCAACAGCAAGCATAATAAAGCTATAAAAATGGAAGCAAGAAATTTAAGAAAGACCAGGATTGGTGTGGTAACAAGCAACAAGATGACTAAAACAATCACTGTTGCAGTAGAAAGAAAAGTAAAGCACCCGATCTATGGTAAGTTCGTTAAAAAGACTACTAAGTTCCATGCTCACGATGATAAAAATGAGTGCAGCATTGGTGATGTGGTAAAAATTATGGAAACCCGTCCGCTCAGTAAAACAAAGCGCTGGAGATTGGTGGAAGTAGTAGAGAAAGTGAAATAGTATCGTTGGCATTGGCCAACAGTAAAAAATTAGAATAACAATTGCTGTAAGCTGGTTAACAGCTAACAGCTCAAAGCTAAAAGCTCAAAATATGATTCAGCAAGAAAGCCGGTTGAATGTGGCGGATAACAGTGGTGCCAAAGAGGTGCTTTGTATCCGTGTACTCGGCAACAGCGGTCAGCGTTATGCCAGGATAGGCGATAAGATTGTAGTAACAGTAAAGGACGCAATACCACAGGGTGGCATTAAGAAGGGTACAGTTGCTAAAGCTGTTATCGTTCGTACCACCAACAAACTGCGCCGCAAGGATGGTTCTTATATCCGTTTTGACGACAATGCTGTGGTAATACTGAACCAGTCTGATGAACCTCGTGGTACCCGTATTTTTGGTCCGGTTGCCAGGGAACTCCGCGATAAGGGATATATGAAAATCATCTCTTTAGCACCTGAAGTATTATAATTGATTAAAAGGGTAAAACCCATTAATGACAGAAAAAATGAAAGCAAGATTTAAACCAAAGTATAACATCCGTAAAGGCGACAGTGTCGTGGTAATCACCGGCGATGATAAAGATTTATCCAAACCCCGTACGGTAAAAGAAGTTTTGGTGGAAAAAGGTAAAGTGATTGTAGAAGGTGTTAACATCATTACAAAGCACACCAAGCCATCAGCTCAGAATACCAAAGGAGGTATTGTAAAAAAGGAGGCGCCCATACAAATCAGTAATGTAATGCTTTGGGATGTGAAAGCGAAAGCACCAGCTAAAGTGAAGAGAGAAAGAGAGAATGGTAAAACTGTAAGGATATCTAAAAAATCAGGAGAGAAAATCTGATTTCTTGACTGACTTAATAAGTGAATTATATGAGTACAAAAACATATACCCCAAGACTGGCAGATAAGTACAAAAAAGATGTTGTACCTGCCCTGGTAAAAAAATTCAGCTACGAAACTGTTATGCAGGCTCCCAAGTTGGAGAAGATCTGTCTGAACCGTGGTGTGAATGGTGCTGTATCTGATAAGAAAATGGTTGACATCGCTATTGACGAGTTAACTACAATCTCTGGTCAGAAGGCTGTAGCTACAATGTCTAAAAAGGATATTTCCAACTTCAAGTTGCGTAAGAATATGCCAATTGGGGCAAGAGTTACACTTCGCGGAGAAAAGATGTATGAGTTCCTGGATCGTTTGATCTCTGTAGCGCTTCCCCGTGTTCGTGACTTCAAAGGGGTAAATGAAAAAGCTTTTGATGGTCGTGGTAATTACACATTGGGAGTTACTGAACAGATCATATTCCCGGAGATAGATATCGATAAAGTGAATAAGATCACTGGTATGGATATCACTTTTGTTACAACTGCTAACACCGATGAGGAAGCATATGAGTTACTGAAAGAGTTAGGTATGCCTTTCAGAAATGCAAAAAATAATTCAAACTAAAAGGATAAATAAACATGGCAAAAACATCAGTAAAGGCCAGGCAAAGGAAAAGAGAGAGAATGGTCGCCCAGCATGCAGCTAAAAGAGAAGAGCTGAAAAAAGCAGGTGATTGGAAAGCTCTTGACGAAATGCCGAAAAATTCTTCTAAAGTTCGTTTGAAGAATCGTTGCCAGCTGACTGGTCGTCCTAAAGGTTATGTCCGCTACTTTGGTATCTCAAGGATAGCATTGCGTGACATGGCACTGAATGGCAAAATTCCAGGTCTTAAAAAAGCGAGCTGGTAAAAATTTAATTAATAAAACTAAACTTTTCCAATTATCCGCCAGTGGCGGACGTAGGAGGGCAAAAATATGGTAACAGATCCTATAGCAGATTTTCTGACAAGAATCCGTAATGCACAGATGGCTGGCCACCGTGTGGTGGATATTCCCGCATCAAATCTGAAAAAACGTATGACGGAGATCCTGTATAACCAAGGTTACATCCTGAAATACAAGTTTGAGGATGATAATAAGCAAGGCGTTATTAAAATTGCCTTGAAGTATGATCCATCAACAAAGCAACCGGCTATTCAGAGCATGGAAAGAGTAAGCCGTCCGGGTTTGCGTCAATATGCAAAGCCGGCTGAGTTTCGTCGTGTAAAAAATGGATTAGGGGTGGCTATTTTGTCCACTTCTAAAGGAGTAATGACCGATAAAGAAGCAAAAGTGCAAAACGTAGGTGGTGAGGTTTTGTGTTACGTCTATTAGAAAGAAAACGTTGCTGATACATTAAGCCGAACCTATATAGGCTGACCGGTCAGCGACAAACAATAAATAAAAAAATTAAACAGATTTTATGTCTCGTATAGGTAAAAAATCGATCGCAATTCCTGAAGGAGTTACAATTACAGTTGGTAAGGATAATGTAGTAACTGTAAAAGGTAAAAAAGGTGAGTTGAAGCAGGCAATTGATCGTGATATCACGGTGGAAGTAAAAGATGGTCATGTTTCTTTTGGACGTCCAACAGATCAGATCCGTCACCGTGCCATGCATGGATTATATCGTGCACTTGTTGCTAACATGGTAAAGGGAGTTACCGATGGTATTGAAAGAAAACTGGAGTTGATAGGAGTTGGTTTTAAGGCTTCCAATCAGGGTAACGTACTGGATCTTGCTTTAGGATATTCTCACAATATCATATTCGAAGTACCTAAGGAATTGAAAGTAGCTACTGCCCAGGAAAAAGGTCAAAATCCAATTATTACCCTGGAAGGTATCGACAAGCAATTGATTGGCCAGGTAGCTGCTAAACTGCGCAGTCTTCGTAAGCCTGAGCCGTACAAAGGAAAAGGTGTACGTTATGTTGGTGAAGTAGTACGTAAAAAAGCTGGTAAAGCTGCTGGTAAATAATTTTAAAAATTGAATCCTGGCAGAATCAGGATTGTAAATAAAAAGAGATGAACCCAAAAGTAAAATCACAAAGAAGACAGAATATCCGTTACAGGATACGTAGGAAAATCAGCGGGTCAACTGTAAAGCCGCGGTTATCTATATTCAGAAGTAACGCTGATATTTATGCCCAGCTTATCGATGATACAAAAGGACAAACTTTAGCTGCCGCATCATCCAGAGACAAGGATATTGCTGCGCAAAAAGTTACTAAAAGTGAAAAGAGCAAATTAGTAGGTGCTGCTATTGCCCGCAAAGCTGTAGAGTTGGGTATTAAAGATGTAACATTTGATCGTGGTGGATACCTCTATCATGGTCGTGTGAAATCAGTAGCGGATGGAGCAAGAGAGGGCGGTCTGCAATTCTAAAAAATACATTCAAACTTTTAATTACAAGTATAAATGTCAAAGCTTAACGTAAACAGGGTGAAAGCCGGGGACCTGGAACTGAAAGATAAGGTTGTAGCCATCAACCGTGTTGTAAAAACTAC
>CAZTKV010000037.1:7676-9470 GCA_964614285.1 uncultured Chitinophaga sp.
AATGTGGTAAAAGCAACGTTTAAAGCACTTGCTTTGCTGCGTGAACCTATCAATGTAGCTAAAACCCGTACACTCGGTTTAAAGAAAGTATTTAACGGTTAATCACCGACTACAAACGTATTGAATTATGAAAAAGATAAAAATAACATTGGTAAAAAGTCCTATCGACAGACCTGAACGTCAGAAATTGACTCTGCAGGCGCTGGGTTTGAACAAAACCAATGCCTCAAAGGAAGTTGAAGCAACGCCACAAGTACTTGGTATGGTTCGCAAAGTAACCCACCTTGTAAAAGTGGAAGAAGCAAAGTAATTGAGGAGGAGACTCCTCAATCAGGATTAAAATAAATGCGAGCCCCGACGCTTTTGGGGCGATGAGTAAAAAATAAAAGCAATGAAACTACACGAATTAAGACCTGCAAAAGGCGCAACTCACAAAGTAAAACGTATTGGCCGTGGGGATGGTTCCGGACATGGAGGAACATCTACAAAAGGAACAAAAGGTGCGCAAAGTCGTACCGGCTTTAAAAATAAAATGGCTCACGAAGGTGGTCAGATGCCAATTCAGCGTCGTATACCAAAGCGTGGATTCAAAAACCCTCATCGTGTTGAATACAAAGTATTAAACCTCGGACAAATAGAGCAACTTGCTGAAAAGTATAGCATAACCGAATTTAGTCTCGAGAATCTTTATATCAACGGGTTAATAAACCAAACTGACAGAGTAAAAATATTAGGTAACGGTGAGTTGAAAGGAAAATTCACCTTTAAAGTGAATGCGGTAAGTGATAAAGCCAAGTCGGCCATAGAAGCTGCGGGTGGTTCGGTGGAGATAGTAAAGTAAATTTCGCTAAATTGCAACGACGCATTTAATGCGTCTTTTACGTTTTAAGAGCTTTAAACTTTTTTAATCCCCGTGAAGAAATTAATACAGACACTAAAGAATATCTGGAGCATAGAAGAGCTGCGTGGTAAGATATTGTTCACCCTGATGATGATAGCAATTTACAGGGTGGGTGCACATATAGTATTACCAGGTATCGATCCTAACCAGATGGAAGCTGGTGCTGAAAGCAGCACTGGTATCCTTGGACTAATTGATGCTTTCTCAGGTGGTGCTTTTAATCAGGCATCTATTTTTGCATTAGGTATTATGCCATACATTTCTGCATCAATATTCATGCAGCTGATGACGGTATTGGTTCCACGTTTCCAAAAAATGCAAAAAGAGGGAGAGAGCGGCAGAAAAAAGATTAACCAGTACACCCGTTATCTGACCGTAATAGTAACCATTCTTCAGGCATCTGCTTATGTTACATACTTACAGGGAATGACTCAGCAAACCGGAGGCATCATGCCAGGTTATGCCAGCTATTTCTGGTTATCTACAGTAGTAGTACTAACAGCGGGTACGCTGTTTGTAATGTGGATGGGAGAGAAAATTACTGATAAGGGACTTGGAAACGGAACTTCATTGATTATCATGATCGGTATTGTGGCCAGGCTTCCTCAGAATTTTCTACAGGAATTAAGTGCTAAGTCGGTAAGGAATGGCCAGATACTTGTTTTTATTGTTGAAATAGCTATCCTTATAGCCATTATCATGGGATGTATCCTGCTGATTCAGGGTGTACGGAAAGTTCCTGTTAATTATGCCAAACAAATTGTGGGTAACAGGCAGTTTGGCGGAGCAAGACAATTTTTGCCGTTAAAAGTAAATAGCGCAGGTGTAATGCCAATCATCTTTGCACAGGCAATCATTTTTATCCCTACGATTTTTGCTAATTACAATACACA
>CAZTKV010000037.1:9570-20208 GCA_964614285.1 uncultured Chitinophaga sp.
AAGCAGTGATGCAATTGATCAGGGTTACAAAAGAATCTTTGTACAAAGGAATCGAGAAAGCAATAGCTGGTAACAGGATAGGTGATATCGCATTTGCAATTCAGGAGCATACAGAAAAGAGACATGGATATGGAGTAGTGAGAGAATTGGTCGGGCATGGATTAGGCAAAAGCATGCATGAAGATCCGCAAGTGCCAAATTATGGGAAAAGAGGCAGTGGACCTAAACTGAAAGAAGGGCTTGTTCTGGCAATAGAACCGATGATCAATCTTGGAGTAAAAGACATCTATACCGAAGATGACGGATGGACTGTAAGAACAAAAGATGGTAAACCTTCTGTACATTTTGAGCATGATGTATGCGTAAGGAAGAGTAGGGCTGATGTTTTGTCTGATTACAGTCCGATTGAAGCAGCTGAGAAATCAAACCCTAACTTACATACAGAACAAACAGCAGTTTTACAATAAGCGGTATTTTAGCTCTACCCGCTGATCCGTCCATATCTCCTGCGGACTGACATAAGTGTCATTCATATTAAAAATCACACCTGCTTTTGCAAATGCATCTCTGACCAGTTCTGAGCATATGTAGCTTTTGTTCTTTTCTTTTCTGCCAACCTTGAAGAGAATCCTTGTCATAATGCGGATTATTTCCCAATTATCATAAGGTCTCGTCAATTCATCTAATCCAAAACTGATGGCTTTTTTGAGTTTCTCATCTTCCAGCTTGAAATTAAGTTTAGCCACTACAACCTGGCCTTTGTAAGGCCGTTTCTTTCCTTTATAATTTCGCAAATAGTTAGAGAGAGGAATTAAACGAATACCGACATATGGCTCAGCCTCCAAAACAAGTATACGTCCCAGTTGTACATCTTTATAAACAATTGCTACATGACTCCAGACACTTTTTGTGAGACGTTGAATAATGCCTGAAAAAGTATAACTACCGGAGCTGAAGAATATATGACCTGTTTCCAGGAAATCCCTGACTTTCTCATAGGGCATTACCGGAATTTCTTTTAGTTCCTCCTTTGTAAGTGATTTTGCCATGAAATGAGTGTTGTCGTTAAACGAACTTATGGAAAATTCAGCGTTCTTTGCGAAAAGGTAAAAATTGTGACGGGAAAGCTTATAGTTATTGGTGGTGGCGCAGCAGGTTTTTTCTGTGCTGTAAATGCGGCAAGAATGAATTCTTCGCTTAAGGTAATCATTCTTGAGAAGACAAATAAACTACTATCAAAAGTTAAAATAAGTGGGGGTGGAAGGTGTAATGTTACACATGCCTGTTTCGACATAGATGAAATGAGTACAAAGTATCCACGAGGGGGAAGATTTGTAAGAAAGGCATTTCATCAATTTTTTACAACAGATACAATTGATTGGTTCAAAGAGCGAGCAATAAGTCTTAAAACTGAGACGGATGGAAGAATGTTCCCGGTAACGGATTCATCACAAACGATTATTGATTGCCTCTTAAGAGAAGTTAATAAATTTTCTGTTGATATTTTGATGAATGCAGAGGTTAAAACCCTTGAAAAAAAGGATAACATATTTCAACTTGAATTATCCGACCAGCGCCGTCTTACAGCTGATTTTGTTTGTATTGCTTCCGGAGGTTATCCTAAATCATCTATGTTTGATTGGTTGAAAGATTTAGGACATTCAATCGAACAACCTGCTCCTTCATTATTCACTTTTAATATACCGCATCACCCTGTGACCCAATTGATGGGAGTAAGTGTGAATACTGCTAAAGTAAAGATTATCGGAACAAAACTGGAAGAAACAGGACCGGTACTTATTACTCATTGGGGATTAAGCGGACCGGTTATCTTAAAGCTTAGTGCCCGTGGAGCCAGGGAGCTTTCAGATAGGAAATATGATTTCAGGATTTCAATAAATTGGCTGCCTGAAGAAGATGAGCAAACTTTGTCAATGGAATTTCAGCGTTTTCGTTTTGATCTGGCTTCACAAAAGCTGATTAATAAGAATCCATTGGGTATTCCACATCGACTTTGGGAGTTCTTACTTGACCTATCTCTGGTGTCAAAAGAAAAAAGATGGGCTGACCTGGCTGCTAAGGAACAAAATAGGCTGGTACGGAATCTTTGTAATTGTGAGTTTGAAATAAAAGGAAAAACAACATTCAAAGAGGAATTTGTCACTGCCGGAGGAATTAAATTGACAGAAATCGACCCCAATACAATGATGAGCAAAAAGATACCTAACCTTTTCTTTGCGGGTGAGGTAATGGATGTAGATGGTGTGACCGGAGGATTTAACTTTCAACATGCATGGACCAGTGGTTATATCGCGGCAAAATCTATCGCTGCCCGGTCAGTATAATATTTTAGCGACCTGTTTGTTTTTTTATCTGTACAAAACACCATGCAGTAAATGGGACAAATAATATAAGTGTCAGTGACCAGTAACTTTTGGTAAGTACAAGCAAAAGAACTGTAAGCAGTAACAGGTATAATGGATAAGTAAGTAATAGAATGCCAGCCATTACAGAATCAAAATGATCTGTTCCTTTTGTTCTGTGTAAAGAAAATTTCTTTATTGGTAAGTACAGCGGGGCATTTATCAATAACCCAAAAATTGCCGGAATGAACAGAAGGATTCTTTTTACCAATGAAATATTGACAGTAAGCCGTTTCTTTTGTTGCTCACAATCTTGCTTTGGAATTTCAAAAACAAGTTGTTTAAGTTGTTTTTGCAGACTGTTGTTAAAGGATTGGTGTCGTAGTCCATCTGCTTCACTTTGCTCAATAATTTCCCTTGTTATTACCTCGCCGAAATTGATGAAAACGTTTTTCCCAAATAACCGGAATGAATTATAATTTATCCCAACCGGTAAAACACGGAGAGGAATATTTTCTTCCCAGGCTTTTATAGCCAGGCGGGCAGTACCCTTTTTTAATGGGCGGAGGTGCCATTCATTGATACATTTTCCCTCGCAGTAAATAGTAACAATGCCGTTTGCTTTGAATATATTGATGCAGGCATCGAATGTTTTATAATTCTCTGAAAGATTTTCAACTCCCTCACTGGTCCGGTATACCGGTAAAATTTTCAGCGAAGTCAAAAGTTTTATATAAAAAGGCTTCTTAAATACATCTCCTCTTGCCAGTGACCAAACAGGGTTTTCAAATATTGTATTAAGGATAACGGAATCTAAAAATGAATTGGGATGGTTACAAGCTAATAATAAAGGGCCTTTTTCCTTCAGCATATCAGCCTTATTAAGGATGATTTTCCTGCAGAAGATTCGTATACCGAACCAGGCTATTATTTTGAGGAAGTGATATAGCAACGTTTGGTTTTAATAACTGAAGGATGTTGTTTTTCCTGGTAAGCAATGGGATCCTTAATAGTCCATCGCAAGGACCGCTAAATCAATGATTTAGAATCAGCAACAAAGTGAAAATTCTTCATCCCGGAAACAGGATTTAGCATTTTTTTTAGCCTATCTTTGCTGCCCCGAAAATAAAACCCTTCGGGACTATTTTATCATGTTTGAAAACATTATTAAAAAACAATTAAACGCTGATGCACAGGAGCCTGGTGCTGAAGTTTCAGCAACAGCTACAGCGACAACAACTGCACCTGTGGAGGCAGTAGTTACTGCTCATGATGATTTTGACTGGAGCGTCGACAAACGCAATGTAACTTCTTACACAAAGGAGGAAAAGGCAAAGTATGACAAGGTGTATGAAAACACTTTTGTTCAGTTGAACGATGGCGAATTAATGAAAGGGACTGTTGTTGGTCTTACGAAAACAGATGTTGTTTTGAACATCGGTTTCAAAAGTGATGGTTTGATATCACTGAATGAATTCCGTGATATCCCTGCTCTTGCAGTTGGAGATGAAGTGGAAGTTATGATAGTAGAAAAAGAAGACAGGGAAGGGCATTTGAATCTGAGCCGCCGCCAGGCCCGCATCACCCGTGCATGGGAAAGAATTGTTGAAGTTCATAAGACCGGTGAAGTAATTACAGGTACTGTTACTTCAAAAACGAAAGGTGGTTTGATCGTGGATGTATTTGGTATGGAAACCTTCTTACCAGGTTCACAGATCGATGTTAAACCTGTAACAGATTACGATCAGTTTGTAGGAAAAACAATGGAGTTTAAAGTAGTTAAGATCAACGAAACTATTAAGAATGCTGTTGTTTCCCATAAGGCTCTTATCGAAAGCGATATCGAAGCACAGAGAGCTGAAATCATGAGCAAACTTGAAAAGGGCCAGGTGCTGGAAGGTACTGTGAAAAATATCACAGACTTCGGTGCGTTCATGGATCTGGGCGGACTTGATGGTCTGTTGTATATCACAGATATTTCCTGGGGCCGTATCTCTCATCCTTCAGAAGTACTTAAACTTGACCAGAAAATCAATGTGGTGGTACTGGACTTTGATGATGAGAAAAAACGTATCAGCCTTGGTCTGAAGCAACTAACTCCTCATCCATGGGATGTATTAGGAGAAAACATTGCAGAGGGTAATGTAGTAAAAGGTAAAGTGGTTAATATCGAAGATTATGGTGCATTCCTTGAAATTCAGCCTGGAGTTGAAGGCCTTGTACACGTCTCAGAAATTACCTGGGCTAACACACCAATCAATGCGAAGGAATTCTTCAAATTGGGTGATGAACATGAAGCCAAGATTGTTACACTGGATAAAGAAAGCCGCAAGATGAGTTTGTCTATCAAACAACTTTCTGCTGATCCATGGAATGATATCGAAACAAAATTTGCTGAAGGAAGCCGTCATACCGGTTTAGTGAAGAATATCACTAATTACGGGGTGTTTGTTGAACTGGCTCCCGGCATTGGTGGTATGATCCATATCAGTGACCTTAGCTGGTTGAAGCGTTTTAATCATCCGACTGAGTATACTAAAGTGGGATCTAACATTGATGTAGCAATCCTTGGTATTGATAAAGAAAACCGCAAACTTCAGTTAGGACACAAGCAACTGGAGGAAGATCCCTGGAATACATTGCAGGATACTTTCGCAATCGGAAGTCTGCATGAGGGTACAGTGATACGCAGGGATGATAAAGGTGCTACTGTTCAACTGCCTTATGGCCTGGAGGGATTCGCTCCTAACCGTCATTTAACGAAGGAGGATGGCAAAAGTATAGGGGCTGATGAAACTGCACAATTTATGGTTATTGAGTTTGACCGCAACGAGAAACGTATTGTGATATCTCATACCCGTATTTGGGAGCAGGGCAAGGTAGAAGAAGCAGAAACTGCAAAGAAAGAGGCAAGAGTGGAAGCAGACAAGACCAAGAAAGCTGTGAAGAATATCCAGAGCAAAGTAGAGAAAGCTACACTGGGTGACTTAGGTGTTCTGGCTGATCTGAAGAAGAAAATGGAAGGTGGAGCAGAAGAGGGAAGTTCAGAAGAAGCGAAAGCTGAATAAGTATATTTTATGTGTTTTAGAGGCTGTCCATTCATTGGGCAGCCTTTTTTTTACGTATAAAACCGTCTTTTTTTGATAAAAAATAAAGTTTTCGTAGAAATACTATAGATTTTTTTTGTCAGGAAGCTTGCATATGCTAAAGCAGTATATTTTCTTTGTATTTCCATCCTTTTGAATAATACCAGTTGCTAATAGGGTTTTAAATACAGAATGATTATAGTAATCAACCCGAGGATTTTAACCACTTGCAGCTAACAGTTTTATTGTCCATTATCCGGAAGAGCAGAAATTACGTACCTAAAATCTAAGACATGCTGCGAATCTATGTTACGGATATCCTGTCCAGGAGTTTGAAAAGAAAACTTTTTCTTCTATCCATGATTTTCCTGGGTTATTATTCTGCAAATGCAGCTACTACTACAATAACTAAAATTCATTTTCTTAATCATGAAATGAAGTTAGACACTGGCGGAACTACATTGCCATTGCATAATTTTTCACTTACCGTTTCACTCAAAGAAAATACCGTATACCTGAAATGGTTAGCTGAGAATGAAATGAACACTCAGCGATTTGTAATTCAGAGAAGTTCTGATGGCGCTAATTACCAGGATATTGGTTATAAGAATCCGACCGGTCCATTAAATATTCTGACAGAATACCTTGCAACTGATGATGTGCTGAATTTTTCTTATAATATTGCCTATTACCGGATTAAAGCAGAGGATAACACTAATAAATTTGCTTACTCAAATATAGTGCCTGTCAGATTATCTAAAATATCAGGTATCCGTTTGTGGCCTGTTCCAATTACAAGTGATCTTAAAATTTCTTATAATGCTTCGGGTAATTCAATATTGGATATTAATGTATCTGATAATTTCGGCAAATCTATTGTACAATCGGTTTGCAATGTAAATAGAGGGTTGAACCAGATTTCTGTAACTGGTGTTACCGGGTTACCTTCTGGTATTTATATTGTAAGAATTTCAGACAGGAACACAAACGAGGTCTTTGTTCAAAAGGTTTTAAAGTAAATTTTTTAAGGAATATTCAACGGCCAAAAATATAAATAATGTAAAAAAATGTGCCTGGATCTGGTAATAATCAGATACGGAATACTGTATTGAAAACGCTGATGATGCTTTTATTAAGAAACTAAAAAAAATATTATATAAAAAAGAAAAGAGCTTCTTGTTATCAAATTAATTTTATAAATTCGCATAATCTTTACGTATAGGGCATTTCTTTAGCCCTCAAAGCTTGTCCCATCTCCTAAGAATTTCCTGCTTGAAAATCCCCTTTGAACCAAATTAGCAGTTGTTGGCAATCGTTGCGCAAACTGCAATGATAGGTTTTGAAATTTATTTCAAACCCCTGAAAACAATTTTATTATAAAAATTTTGAGCATGAAAAGGAAAGCTTTACTTTCTCAGGCAGCATTGTCTGGTCTATTGAGAAAAATTCACAAATCGGTATTTATTGGTTTTTTTATGCTGACCCTTACATTTAAGGGTTATGCTCACCATGTCGAAACATTTACTTACAACTGTGTTTCTCCAGGGCAGAACCTTCAGATTGATGCAATAGTCGTCTTTGCGGGGCCTGATACATGGTATCAATGGCAGTACAGGGATAACTCCGGAGTATGGCAATGTTTTGTAAATGGAGTTAATGCCATTAATGGGGTAAATTTTACAGTGTCAGGTGCCATTTCTCAAAATGTAGAGGATGATGCTCCGTTGCTCACTATTAATAGTGTTACAGCAGCGTTGGAGAATGTACAAGTAAGAGTATTAATGAGACCTGGGGCTTCACCATGTAATGCTCCTGCAGGAACCACATATGGGGGAGATGATATGGGTATTTTTGAAACAAAGTACCTGCGTCTTCATGTGTATGGTAATGCGGCTGTGTGCCCTCCGAACGCCTATTTGTGTGATGATAACATGCTTTTTAATGCTCAAGGTTACTATGGAGGTTTTGAAAATAAGTTTTTTAATACCGGAACCAACACATATACTAACAATAACTTTGGTGAAGGAATTGCTTCCTCAGATTTTATTTTTGGTACAGGAGCGGGTCGTTACCAGGATATCAATAATCCATTTCCTGTTTCTATTGATTTTCCAAGAAATTTCCCGCCGCATACTGGTAATTTTCAAATGATTGTTCAGGGATCAGCTAATATTAATGACAGAGCCTGGTATAAAACTGTTGCCGTCGCTGCAGGCACTAAATATGTGTTTAGTGTTTTTGCTGCAAGGCTTGACGATAGTGATCCGATAATTACACTTAAAGTTAACGGGGTTACAATTCAAACATCTGATCTGTCAGTTCAGCCTGTAGGTAGCTGGGTCCGCATTTCAGGGCAGTATAATTCTGCTTCAAATGGTGATGTTGTAATCAGTATTGGTGATAGCAGGGCAGGAGGATTAAATAATTATTCATTAGATGATATTTGTTTTCGTCAGTGTTTGAATTGTGGTACACTTCCATTGCACAATCTTAGTTTAACTGCATTTTTACAGGAAAGTAATGTCGGTTTGAAGTGGACTGCTGAAAATGAAATGAATACAAGCCAGTTTATAATTGAAAGAAGCACCGATGGTATTAATTTCACGGCTGTTGGCTCAAAAGCGGCAAGTGGGCAAACAAATACCATTACAGAGTACCAGTCTTCCGATAATATTCAAGCAGTGTTGTCAGCTAGTATTTTATACTACAGGCTCCGTGCTACAGATATTGATGGACGGTATAGTTACTCAAATATCTCTATTGTGAGGTTAAGTAAAAAGGCAGGTGTGCAGGTTTGGCCTAGCCCATTCAGAGACAATATTAGTATTACTTATAATGCTTCTGCAAATTCGAGAATTGATGTGGCTATTGTTAATAGTGTAGGCAAAGTGATTAAGCAAGGTAATTATAATGTGAGCCAGGGTCTCAACCAGCTGTCAATAAATAATCTTGATGGGCTAGTGCCCGGTATTTACTTTATCAGGATCACGGATAAGAATTCCAGTGAAACATATATACAAAAGTTAACTAAATAGTTTAGACAGTAGTATTGAAAGCCCCTTCTTTGAAGGGGTTTTTTTATTGTGTCCCTTTTTTGGTAAGCGATATTTTTTGCGGGATATGTCTTTCACAAAATGATATTTTAATTCATTACATTGCTTAATTTGTATACTGATTCGTTTGTCAAAACTAACACATGGCTTCGTTTATTGAACGACTTAAACATTTTAACCTGATCAGAAAGCTGGTGTATTTCGTTGTAGGCGCCATTTCATATCCCGGACTGGCTATTATTAACAAACTTAAAATATCAGGTACTGAGAATCTCAAAAATCTGCCGAAGCAAAAGGTCCTTTTTGTAAGTAATCATCAAACATATTTCGCTGATGTTATCACATTTCTCCATATTTTCTGCGCTGTAAAATGGGGAAAAGAGAATCGGTTAGGTGTACCATATTATTTGCTTAATCCTTTTACCCGGGTGAACTATGTGGCGGCTGAAGAGACCATGCGGGGTAGTTTTATCAGCCGGCTTTTTTTGCTGGCCGGCGGCTTAACAGTTAAAAGAACCTGGCGGGCAGAGGGAACGGAGGTAAGACGTGGTTTGGATCCATCGGATACAAGAAAAATTACACGAGCATTGGAAAAAAACTGGGTGATTACTTTTCCGCAGGGAACTACAAAACCTTTTGCCCCGGGTAGAAAGGGAACAGCCCTGATCATTAAACAAGTACAACCAATAGTGATACCCGTTGTTATTGGTGGTTTCTGGCGGGCTTTCAATAAAAAAGGGCTGAGGTTCAAGAAAAAGGGAACTCTTTTGTCTGTTACATTTAAGAAGCCACTTCAAATTGATTATACAGCTTCAACAGAAGTAATTTTAGCTCAGCTTATGGACTCCATAGAACAAAGTAAAAAATATATGCTTATGGGAAGACATCACTGGCAAACAACGGATAAATAGACTATCAGTCCTTAATAAAAAGGGCCTTGAGCTCTACAGCATCATCGGGTTTCATCTTTCCTCCGAGTATTAGCCTTAGCTGTCTTCGCCTCAGGGCACCATCAAATAACTTTTTCTCTTCGTCTGTCTCTGTCACAAGTTGAGGAACAGGACGTGGCTTGCGGTTTGGATCCAGTGCCACGAATGTGTAATAGGCTTCGTTGCTTTTATATTTGTATTGCTGGGTAAAATCTTCGCCCCACACTTTCATATGCACTTCCATGGAAGTATGGAAAGAACGGGTCACTTTGGCTTCTATATGAACGGCATTGCCGAGTTTGATCGGGTTTTCAAAAGAGATATTATCCACCGATGCGGTAACAACCGGGGCATTACAATGTTTTTGCGCAGCCAATGCCGCTGCAATATCCATCCAGTACATCAGGCGGCCACCCATCAGGTTGCCAAATACATTGGTATCGTTCGGTAACACGATCTCCGTCATGATGATACGGCTTTCTTCTGCTTTTTTTCCTTCCATAAAAAGATTTGTGCAAAGATAGGCTGGTAAATGCAGTTATAACTAAGCCCTTATCAATTCTGGTTTTCGGTGCCGTGTGTTTTTCAATATGCGTTCGCATATTTTCCAGAAACCGAAAAAGGAATTGTAAAAGCCGGTAACTTCCGGAAACATCCAATCCCTAGCTTCTTTTTGACCCGGGTAATGCGTAAAGGCCGGATGTTCTTTTGATAAGATTGCTGGTACCTTGTTGATAAAGGGAATATCACTTATTTCCCCTGTGAATACCTGGATTCCTTCAATATTCTTTGCCAGTGAAAGTATAAATGCGATCACTTTATCACTGACCGGGAATTGTTTAAAATGGGAGGGTTCCAGTAATAGTATCCTGTTGGCAGTGATATCTTTTTTCCAAAGCGGATCCAGGTTATACGAATTATAAATTAGGATTGGCAGCGATGGATCAATGACAGGGGTAGTATTATCCGGTAGTGCTGTAGTTAGTTGAATGGCTGTAGTAGCCGTTAATTCGCCAGGCACATTCATCAATGGCAGTTCCTGGTAAGTTTTGTCAAGGTAAGAATAGGATTGCTGGCTGCGGGTGTATTTATTGATATTTTCCTGGTTGCAGAAATATTGTTTGGACGAAAAACTTCCGGCCACCCATTGCCAGCTACAGGTGTTGCTCGCAATATCACCGTCCAATAAATGATAATACATCCATTT
>CAZTKV010000038.1:0-4040 GCA_964614285.1 uncultured Chitinophaga sp.
GAAGCTGAAGCCAGTTACCAGTCTGATCCTCTTCATCTGAAGTTTATAGAGGAGTGTTCACATCTCTGGAGCAAAGTGATTGTTTATGATTCAGTTGATATATAAGATTCGAAAAATTGAAAATATCACTTAATGCCTGGCTTCAAATTCCAGCAAGGCTTCTTTATCATGATACAGCAAAAGAACGCTGCCTTTTATCTCAAACCTGTTTACTTTCTCTAATTGCTTAAAAAAAGTATCCTCCGTTTTTTGCACTCCTTCACAATACATTTTTGTGGAGAAAATCTGAGAGATACTAATTGAGTCATTCAATACAATTAAAGAACCACCAAATGCGTTGCAACTTCCGTTGCCTCCGGCTCGTTTCTTTTCCTCATCAAACTTGATGAAGGCCTTTGTATTAACTTCTTCTGTCCCGGCCGCTGTATGTATTTTTTTCAGGGACCATTTTGTTTCGGATAGCGAAAGAGATTGTTCTTTCATAATAAATGCGGAGAACAGGATAAAATCCCCCGCACTTATAAAGGTTGTCAGTTTCATGTTATTAATTTTATTGACATGAAACAGATGCAGTAAGAGATACTGTTACACATGAAGAGAATGGGCCAAACTGATAAAATCTTGTTAAGGCGCCGGTTATACTTTAATGTAGATTTTCTTTTTATCCATCCACCAGCAGATAGCCCACATGAAGGTGATAACACAAAGGGCATATAATAGTGAACCATTCTCTTTTGCGCCGGGAGTATGAATCAATACTTTTTTATATAACCAGTTCCACGGGGTGGTACCGTCACCCAATTTTATTAAAGCAAGCCCTTTGGGTAAAAAAGCACTGAGTGCAAAAACGAACAAAGCATTTTTACCAAATACATCAAAGAAGCGGGCCAGGCCACCACGAATATTGTTTATCTCGATCATATATATCATAGTGGCGATAGTAAGTGTGGCCAGACCTGTTGTATAAATTACATAAGAGCTTGTCCATATTTTTTTATTGATTGGAAACACCATATCCCAGCAAAACCCGGTAACAAGCATCGCTACGGCCACGACAAACAAACCGGTGAGCATGGGATACATACCCCCCGTAGTTTCGCCGGGTTTATCAGGGATGGGTAAGACCTTGCTTTTCTTTTGTATATAGTCGCCAACTAAGTACCCAAATACTACCTGTACAATAGCAGGTAAGGTGCTCATTAACCCTTCCGGATCGAAAGGAATACCTTCTCCCTTATATACATGGGATATACCCAGCATTTTTATATCTATATCGGTGCCAAACCAGCCTTTCAGACTGTATGAGTCTGCCGGATTGCCAACATAACAAAGCATCCAGTAAATCAATAAAAAAATCAAACCAACAAGAAATGCTTTTCGGGCTTTCAGATAGTAAACCAGTATGGACGCAAAAAGATAACACAGCGCAATTCGCTGCAGAACTCCCATAACCCTCACCCCTTTTACTGTTTCAACAATATTGCCTGCTTTATCTTTTGAATAATCAATCCAGGTGAAACCCTTGAAAATTGTTTCTTTTTGAAAGGCGGTGGCTCCTTCTGCCAGCCTGTTTACTTCTGTTACAAATGGCCACCAATTGAGAAATAAACCAATAAGGAATATTAGTGCACTTCTTTTCAATACTTTTTTCCAAAATATAGCATCTCCGCCTGCCTCGAGCCTGGGCATAACAAAAGACATCGCATTACCTACTGCAAAAAGGAAAAATGGGAAAACAAGATCTGTTGGTGTTAATCCGTGCCAGGGAGCATGTTCAAGCGGATCATAAATATGTGACCAGGAGCCCGGATTATTTACAAGAATCATAAGACAAACAGTAGCACCTCGAAAAACATCCAGGGAATAAAAGCGTTGATTCACCAGCAAGAGTTTTGGTGATTGAAGATAGCGTAAAGTTCAGAGTTTATCCGAAGCATACTTTTTAGAAAAATGACAGGGAACTCAGTAAAATTAAATGGGAAACATTTACATAATGAGACAGGAAGCCTTGCTTTCGAGATTTGTGTTTTGAACAAAAAACACATTTTTTGGAATATAAATTTATCGTCTCGTAGTTATACGAATAGTTATCAACTTATGGGGGTAAATCCTTCAAAATCCGGCGATTTTATTCACTTCCCACTCACATCTTCTACTATATTTGCCTGCAAATTGGGGTATTATATTCTTTTGAATACCTTTTTTTGATATAAAATATTGATTATCAATCGTTTAAATTTAAAATATGTGATTGATATGGCGAAGCCATGAGTAAAACCGATACTAAGTGACAAAAAAATGGTTAGCCATATACACCAGGCCCAGGTGGGAGAAAAAAGTAAACCAATTGCTTACGGAAAAGGGATTCGAGAGTTATTGCCCGCTGAATAAAGTCAGAAGAAAGTGGAGCGACAGAGTGAAGATCGTAGAAGAGCCCTTATTCAAATCATATGTATTTGTAAAGGCTACGGATGAGGATCGTACGGAGGTGAGGATGACGACCGGGGCTATCAATTTTGTATATTGGAATGGAAAACCGGCAGTAATCCGGGAGAAAGAGATCAATGCTATTAAAAGATTCCTGAACGAATATGAAAATGTAGAGGCCCGGCCGGTGGATGTTAAAGTGAATCAACGGGTAAGGATAACGAACGGTTCATTCATGGACCAGGAGGGCAAAGTGCTGGATATTAAACATAAATTGGTCAAAGTAGCTATTGACAGCCTGGGCTATATTTTAGTGGCATATATTGAAAGAAGTAAATTAACTTCGGCGCTGCCAAAATAACAGAACCTAACCTTATTTTTTGCAGCCCTGCTGCAGCTATTCATAAAGACGTATCAATGAAATTCAACCGGCTTTTATTATTGCTTGTTTTACCACTGTATTTTTTTTCTTGCAAACCCGTGCAAAAAATTCCCAACTACCTTGAGAATGTTACAGACAGCACTGGAAAAGGGGAAGTAAAGATCCCTGAACTGAAAATTCAAAAGAACGATATTCTTTCCATCAACGTCTATAGTGCCAGCACCGACCCCAGGTCAGACGCACCTTACAACCTGCCGGCTTCAGCAGCAAATGCCGGGTTTTTGGTAGATGCAGCCGGAAATATCCAATACCCTCAATTAGGCACCATACATGTGGAAGGGCTTACTAAACAAGACCTGTCAGCTGAAATTAAAAAGAGGCTTACTACTCCTGTTGAGTTATTGAAAGATCCTTCTGTGATCATCAGATTTTTAAACTTTAAAGTTACTATACTTGGCCAGGTAGGGAGAGAGGGGTCTGTTACTGTTCCGGGGGAACGATTGACCATCCTTGAGGCATTGGGCTTAGCAGGAGGCATTACTGATTATGGCAAAAAGAATAGTGTAAAAATTGTCAGGGAAACTAACGGACAAAGAGAAACAGGTATTGTAGACCTTTCTTCAAAAGATATTTTTGAATCACCCTATTATAACCTGGTGCAAAACGATTTAATTATTGTTGAGCCTACCAAGCAGAGGATGAATGATGCAGAACAGACAAGAATATCCCAAAAAATAGCATTTGCCTTTACTTTAATAACTGCTGCGGCAACGCTGGCGAATATTTTTATCCGAAACTAAGGAGCTCCGTGAATTAATAATCTTATCCCATCGATGGAAGAATCAATACACAGCGATATCAGTAATATCAACAAAAATAAAAGCGAACTCTGGAACCTGAGTTTCAGAGATCTCTTTTTTAAATATATACGGTTTCTCCCGCTATTTATCTTATCTATTGCTTTGTGTCTTTTAGCTGCTTATTTGTATTTAAGATACACTGTTCCAATTTACAGTGTTGGCGGAACTATGCTTGTGAAAAGTGAACAGGCAGGTGGAAGAGGAGATAAGTTTGAAGAAATGTTTGTGAACAACCGTACACAGAATATTCAAAGTGAAATGGAGATTATCAGGTCAAGGCCTCTGATGCAAAGGGTGGTGGATAGCCTGGACCTTCGATTTTCTTACGAAGCAAAAGGAAAAATAAAAACAGTTAATGTTTACAAACAGGG
>CAZTKV010000038.1:4140-13404 GCA_964614285.1 uncultured Chitinophaga sp.
GAAAATCTAAAAAATATTAAATCTTCTTTAACCACAATAATTGGTCGTTCACGTCAGCGGGGCAATATCAGCGAAGCCCAGCTCAAAGCTATGCCGGAGAAGATAAAAGAGCTGGCTGAGATAAAACGACAAGTAGAGATTTCACAGGATTTGTTTAAATACCTGCAGGAAAAGAAAGAGGAAACTGCTATCTCAAGAGCTTCAACAATTTCTAATTCAAGTATTATTGACCGGGCTTATCCTTCATCTGTGCCTGTAAAACCAAACAGGAGAGCTATTCAGATCATGGCCATCTTAGTTGGCCTGGGCTTGCCGGCACTGTTTATATTTATCGGTGAAGTGCTGAACGATAAAGTCAGTACCAGGTTCGATATAGAAAAACTTACAGCCGCCCCGATTTTGGGTGAAATCGGCCACTCCTATTCTGATAATGTTTTAGTAGTAAATAAGACCACCCGAAGTATGGTGGCGGAGCAGTTCCGGATCATACGTTCCAACCTGCAATACGTTATCAATAAAAAAGACAAAGCAGTAATCCTGACTACTTCCTCTTTTAGTGGAGAGGGAAAATCGTATGTGTCTACCAATATGGGAGCTGTGCTGGCTTTAGCAGGCAAGAAGACTGTTATATTGGAATTTGATATACGTAAGCCTAAAGTTTTATCAGGGTTGGGTATTGCCAAAGGGCAGGGGATTACCAACTTTTTGGTAGGCAAAACAAATGATCTGGAGGGATTGATAAAGCCTGTACCCGAGCATGAAAATCTTTTTGTGCTGGGTTGCGGTCCCATACCGCCTAATCCTGCTGAATTATTACTTGACCCACGGCTGGATGAAATGTTTAACTGGCTAAAGGAGCACTTTGATATTGTTTTGATTGATACTGCTCCTGTAGGAATGGTTAGTGATGCGATGACATTAAGTAAATTTGCAGACTGTACACTATACCTGGTGCGTCAGGGCCACACTTTTAAAAAGCAGATTGCCCTTATTGATGAATTCTACCAGGAAAATAAGTTGCCAAAGGTTTCTATAATTATCAATGATGTAAAAGTGAAACCAGGCTATGGATATTATGGGTATGGCCGTTATGGTTACGGGTATGGCTATGGGTATGGAAGTTATTATGAAGAAGAAACCCCGCCACAGGGCTTTGTTGAAAAGGCCCTTGCCCGTTTTTCAATCAAAAACCCATTCAGAAAGAAAAAGAGAAGATAAAAGTATAACCTTATCCAATGCGTATTCTAATAACTGGCGGTGCCGGCTTTATCGGTTCTAACCTTGTTGAAAATTTATTGCAGGATGAAAGAGTATCCCTGGTCAGGGTATTTGATAACCTTGCTACCGGGTCATTGAAAAATATTGAAGGGTATAAAAATCATCCAAAATTCGATTTCATTGAAGGGGATATCAGGAGTTATGAAACATGTTTGACAGCCTGTGATGGAATTGATCTTATTTCTCACCAGGCAGCACTTGGTTCTGTTCCCCGTTCTATCAACGATCCGCTTACTACCAATAATGTAAACATTACCGGCACCCTCAATATTTTCACAGCAGCGAAAGAAAAAGGAATCAAACGGGTAGTGTATGCAGCCAGTTCTTCCACTTACGGGGATCATCCCGGGCTGCCCAAAGTAGAAGATAAGATAGGAAACCCTCTTTCGCCATACGCTGTAACAAAACTGGTGAATGAACTGTATGCGAAAGTGTATGCCAGTCTTTATAATATGGAGTTCATCGGACTACGTTACTTTAACATATTTGGCCCCAGGCAAAACCCCAATGGCCCCTATGCCGCTGTGATACCCTTGTTTGCAGAGGCATTGTTGAATAATAAACAACCTGTTATCAATGGAGATGGCAGCCATAGCCGGGATTTTACTTTTGTTGATAATGCTGTACTGGCTAATAAGCTTTCTTTATTTACTACAAATAAAGAAGCCATAAACCAGGTATATAATATAGCCTGCGGAGAGCAAACATCTCTGCTTGAACTTTTTAATGGGTTAAAAAAAGAGGCAGCTACTTCACTGGAACCTGTTTTTGGACCTGAAAGGCTGGGGGATGTAAAACATAGCCTGGCCGATATATCAAAAGCACGGCAACTATTGGGGTATAACCCGGTTGTGAATGTAGAAGAGGGATTGCAAAAAACATTTAACTGGTATAAATCTCAGAAAGGATAATCATTATGTCAAAAACAATTATCATTACTGGCGGGGCTGGTTTCATTGGTTCACATGTCGTACGTCTTTTTGTTACAAAGTATCCTGAATACAAGATCATCAACCTGGATGTATTGACTTATGCTGGTAACCTGGAAAATTTGAGGGATATTGAAGATGCCCCCAACTATTTCTTTGAGAAAGCAGATATTCTTGATAAAGAGGCACTGGAAAGAATTTTTGTATTGCATCAACCGGATGGGGTAATTCACCTGGCAGCCGAAAGTCATGTAGACCGTTCTATTGTATCACCCCTGGATTTTGTTTACACCAATGTTATTGGCACAGTAAACCTGCTAAATACGGCGAAACATTTCTGGAAAGATAATTACGGGGGCAAGAGATTTTATCATGTTTCTACCGATGAAGTATATGGTGCATTAGGTGAAACAGGATTCTTTACTGAAGAAACAAAATATGATCCCCATTCTCCCTACAGCGCTTCCAAAGCTTCCAGCGATCATTTTGTAAGGGCTTATCATGATACGTACGGATTACCGGTGGTAGTAAGTAATTGTTCCAATAATTATGGACCGAATCACTTTCCTGAAAAATTGATTCCTTTATTTATCAATAATATTATCAACAAAAAACCTTTACCCGTTTATGGTGATGGTTTATACACCAGGGATTGGTTGTTTGTAAAAGATCATGCCACTGCCATCGATCTCGTTTTTCACAAAGGAAAAAGCGGTGATACGTATAATATCGGGGGTTTCAACGAATGGAAAAATATAGACCTGGTTAAATTACTTTGTAAGCTGATGGATGAAAAGCTGGGTAATCCTGCAGGGAAAAGCGAAGAATTGATCACTTACATAAAAGACAGACCCGGTCACGACAGGCGTTATGCTATTGATGCAACAAAAATCAATAAAGAACTTGGCTGGAAGCCATCTGTGACTTTTGAAGAAGGCCTGGCAAAAACGATTGACTGGTATCTTGAAAATACTGAGTGGCTGAAGCATGTAACAAGCGGAGAGTACCAGCATTATTATGAAGAGCAATACCACAAAAGATAACTATCTATGAAAGGAATTATTTTGGCCGGTGGCTCCGGTACCAGGCTTTATCCCATCACCAAAGCCATTTCCAAACAGCTGATGCCGATATATGATAAGCCGATGATCTATTATCCATTGTCGGTGCTGATGATGGCAGGTATCAGGGAAGTGTTGATCATCACCACCCCGGAGGATAATCCTCAATTCAAAAGATTATTGGGTGATGGCAGCAAAGTAGGATGCAAGTTTGAGTATGCCATACAGGAAATTCCCAATGGACTGGCGCAGGCTTTTGTTATCGGCGAATCTTTTATCGGTAATGATAAAGTAGCGCTGGTACTGGGAGATAATATTTTTTACGGAACCCGCATGGGCAAGCAATTGAAAGAGCTTGCTGATGTGGAAGGGGGTTATGTTTTTGCTTACCAGGTAGCTGATCCTGAAAGATATGGAGTGGTGGAATTTGACGCTGATTATAATGCGCTGAGTATTGAAGAAAAACCGGCAAAGCCAAAATCAAACTTTGCAGTGCCGGGATTATATTTTTATGACAACTCCGTTGTAAAGATCGCTAAGGAGCTTAAACCTTCTGCAAGGGGCGAATATGAAATTACAGATGTAAACAAAGAATATTTAAAAGCGGGCACTTTAAAGGTGGCACTTCTTGACCGCGGCACCGCATGGCTTGATACAGGTACATTTGATTCGCTGAGTGATGCCAGTGAATTTGTAAGAGTAATTGAAAAAAGGCAGGGAAACAAGATCGGCTGCATTGAAGAAATTGCCTATCGTAATGGATTTATTGATAAAAAACAATTGGATACCATAGCTGAGGAATTATCAAAAAGCGGATATGGTGAGTATCTGAAAAAAATAACTTTATAAAATACTGAAATGAAAATAGCTGTTGTTGGAACAGGATATGTTGGATTGGTGAGTGGCACCTGTTTTGCCGAGACGGGTAATCATGTTACTTGTGTTGATATCGATAAATCAAAAGTGGAAAGATTGTCAGCAGGGGAGATAACGATCTATGAACCCGGGCTTGAAAAAATATTTTCCAGGAACCTGAAAGAAGGTCGTCTTCAGTTTACCACCTCTTTAAAAGAAGGAATAGAAGGGGCTAAAATAATATTTCTGGCCTTGCCAACTCCCCCGGGTGAAGATGGAAGTGCTGATTTGAAATATATTCTTGGTGTGGCAAAAGACCTTGGGAAACTGCTTCAGGCAGGTGATTACAAAGTGATAGTTGATAAAAGCACCGTTCCGGTTGGTACAGCAGATAAAGTGAAGGAAGCGATATTGGCAAGCGGGGGTAATGATATTGCAGATGCTTTTGATGTGGTAAGTAATCCTGAGTTTTTACGGGAAGGAGCAGCGGTGGAAGATTTTATGAAGCCTGACCGGGTAGTGATCGGTACCACCTCAGAGAAGGCAAGAAAAATAATGCAACAGTTGTATGAGCCTTTTGTACGGCAGGGAAATCCAATCATTTTCATGGACGAAAAAAGTGCTGAGCTTACTAAGTATGCAGCGAATAGTTTTCTTGCCGTCAAAATATCATTCATGAATGAGGTGGCGGTGTTGTGCGAAAAGCTGGGAGCAGATGTAGATATGGTTCGTCGCGGTATTGGCACCGATTTCAGGATCGGAAAACATTTTCTGTATCCCGGACTTGGGTATGGGGGAAGTTGCTTTCCAAAGGATGTACAGGCATTGTCAAAATCTTCTACGGACGCCTCTTACGATTTTAAGATATTGAATGCGGTAATGCAGGTGAATAAGTTGCAGAAACAATTTTTTATCTCCAAGATCAACCAATATTATAAGAGTGATCTGAAAGGGAAGAAATTTGCTGTATGGGGGCTTGCATTCAAACCGAACACAGATGATATAAGAGAAGCGCCGGCTTTGGAAGTTATCGAACAGTTATTGGCCAGCGGGGCCACTGTTACCGCATTTGATCCTGAAGCAATGCCAAATGTGAAAAAAGAAACGAAACTTGATATCGTTTTTGCCGAAAACCAGTATGAAGCATTGCAGGGAGCAGATGCGCTGGTCATTTGTACTGAATGGAATGAATTCAGGACGCCTGATTTTGACAAGATCGCTTCACAATTGAAAGCAAAAGTGATCTTTGATGGCAGGAACCTCTATGATATTGAAATAATAAATTCACTCGGGTTCTATTACGAAAGTATTGGACGGAAAAAAATAACAGCGTCTTAAAATGTTTACCGGGACATTGTGCTGATCAATGGCCCGCAATTAAATACGCACAATAATTTTCTTCATGAAAAGAGTTCTTATTACAGGTGCTGCAGGTTTTTTAGGCTCACACTTATGCGACAGGTTCATCAAGGAAGGCTACGAGGTGATTGGTATGGATAACCTGATTACTGGTAACCTGAAAAATATTGAACATTTATTCCCGCTTAAAACATTCAGCTTTTATCATCACGACGTAAGCAAGTTTATACATGTGCCGGGTCACCTGGATTATATCCTGCATTTTGCTTCACCCGCCAGCCCGATAGATTATTTAAAGATTCCGATTCAAACCCTGAAAGTAGGTTCATTAGGCACACATAACTGCCTGGGGCTTGCATTAAATAAGAAAGCAAGAATTTTAGTGGCGAGCACCAGCGAAGTATATGGTGATCCGTTAGTACATCCGCAGAACGAGGATTACTGGGGAAATGTAAATCCTGTTGGTCCCCGCGGTGTGTATGATGAAGCAAAACGATTCCAGGAAGCGATCACCATGGCTTATCATACTTATCATGGTGTGGAAACAAGGATTGTAAGAATATTCAATACCTACGGTCCCCGGATGCGCCTGAATGATGGCCGTGCATTACCTGCTTTTATCGGCCAGGCATTGCGTGGTGAAGATCTGACAGTATTTGGTGATGGAAGCCAGACCCGCAGCTTTTGTTATGTGTCCGATTTAGTGGATGGTATTTACAGGCTGCTGCTTAGTGAGTATGCACAACCTGTAAATATTGGTAATCCTGATGAGATCAGCCTCAAGGATTTTGCAGAAGAGATCATTAAACTGACAGGCTCTCAGCAGCAGATAGTATATAAACCGTTGCCGGCGGATGATCCTAAACAGCGGCAACCAGATATCACAAGGGCCAAACAACTATTAAACTGGCAACCTGTGGTATCCAGGGCGGAGGGTTTAAAAATCACCTATGAATATTTCAGGTCTCTTCCACAGGAAGAGATATGGAAGGATCACCTGGCATTTAAAAAATAAAAAATCAGAACTAGTATATCATACTCTTTACTAACCTTATCAATTTCCTTTATCATCACCAATAAGAAATTTTATGAGTAAAAAGGCCATTATAACAGGTATCACCGGACAAGACGGTGCCTACCTTGCAGAATTGCTGCTGGGCAAAGGATATGAAGTGCATGGGATCAAAAGAAGGTCATCGCTGTTTAACACGGCCCGTATCGATCACCTGTATGCCGATCCACATGAAAAAAACAGGAAATTCATCCTGCACTATGGTGATCTTACTGATAGCACAAACCTGATCCGTATTATTCAGCAGGTGCAGCCGGATGAGATCTACAACCTGGGTGCGATGAGTCATGTGAAAGTAAGCTTTGATGTACCTGAGTATACGGCTAATGCGGATGGTATCGGTACGTTGCGTATACTGGAAGCTGTCCGGTTATTAGGACTTGCACAAAAGACAAAAATATACCAGGCCTCTACATCAGAGCTGTATGGACTGGTGCAGGAAGTGCCGCAAAGTGAAACAACACCATTTTACCCACGCAGTCCTTACGGGGTAGCAAAAATGTATGCCTATTGGATCACCGTAAACTACAGGGAGGCCTATAATATGTTTGCCTGTAATGGCATCCTGTTCAATCATGAAAGTCCGTTACGGGGTGAAACATTTGTTACCCGTAAAATAACAAGAGCTGTTGCACAAATGGCATTAGGGCTGCAGGATAAACTATTCGTAGGTAACCTGGATGCGAAAAGGGATTGGGGGCATGCCAAGGATTATGTGGAAGCCATGTGGCGCATCTTGCAGCAGGAAAAACCAGAGGATTATGTCATTGCGACCGGTATTACTACTTCTGTACGGGATTTTATCCGGATGTCTTTTCAGGAAGTGGGTGCAGAACTGGAATTTTCAGGAACAGGAGTTAATGAAATCGGAAGAATAAAAAATTCAACCGATAATAAAAACCTTCCTGTAGGTAAAGAAGTGGTTTTTGTAGATCCGAATTATTTCCGGCCTACAGAAGTGGACCTGTTGATCGGGGATGCATCAAAAGCGAATAAACAATTAGGCTGGACGCCAAAATATACATTAGCCGAAATGGTAAAAGAAATGGTGGCTAATGACCTGCAATTATTTCAACGGAATAAATTGTTGAAAGAAGCCGGTTTTGATATACTGCACCAGCATGAATAAATTAAGTCATGGAGAAAAACAATAAAGTATACATAGCGGGGCATAATGGTATGGTAGGTAGTGCCATTCACCGCCGGTTGTTAAAGGAAGGATTTACAAATATTATCACCCGTAGTTCCAAAGAACTGGATCTGCGTAATCAACAGCAGGTAACAGATTTCTTTGCAGCAGAAAAACCGGAATATGTTATACTGGCCGCAGCCAAAGTAGGAGGTATTATTGCCAATAATACTTACCGGGGAGAATTTTTGTATGAAAACCTGATGATCCAGTCCAATGTTATTCACCAGGCACATCTGAATGGAGTAAAGAAGTTATTATTCCTCGGTTCATCCTGTATTTATCCTAAACTGGCACCTCAGCCATTAAAAGAAGAATACCTGCTGACGGGCCCGCTGGAGCCAACAAATGAACCGTATGCAATTGCAAAAATTGCCGGGTTAAAAATGTGTGAGGCCTATCGTTCTCAATATGGCAGCAATTTTATTACGGTGATGCCAACTAACCTGTACGGGCCGAACGATAATTATGACCTGAACAATTCTCATGTGTTGCCAGCCATGCTGCGCAAATTTCATGAAGCCAGAGAAAGAGGAGATGCTTCCGTTACACTATGGGGCACCGGATCACCCCGCCGTGAATTCCTGCATGCAGATGACCTGGCCGATGCCTGTTTCTTTTTGATGCAGCAATATGAAGCAGGGGAACCGGTGAATATCGGGGTTGGTGATGATATCACCATAAAAGAACTTGCCGGACTGATTCAACGTATTACCGGTTTTACCGGAACAATAAACTGGGATACCAGCAAACCCGATGGAACTCCGAGAAAGCTGATGGATGTTTCAAGACTGACAAAAGCAGGATGGAAAGCACGGATAACGCTGGAAGACGGGATAAAACAGGTGTACAAAGAGGCTTTTGGTACTGTGCGCCAGTGATCGATTATTGATAGCTTTATTTAGGAACTATAAAAATGTAACCATTGTCATCAGCTGAATACTTTGCCCATTCGTCTGCCATCGTTGATGATGGCTGCCAGGTAGGTGCAGGCACCAAAATCTGGCATTTCAGCCATATCATGCCGGGATGTATTATAGGTAATAACTGTAATATCGGGCAGAACGTAGTCATATCTCCTAAAGTGGTACTGGGAAATAATGTCCGCATACAAAATAATGTATCTGTGTATGAAGGAGTGATCTGTGAGGATGATGTATTCCTTGGGCCATCGATGGTATTTACCAATGTCATCAACCCACGAAGTGCGGTAAGCCGCAAGCATGAGTACTTAAAAACATGGGTAAAAAAAGGGGCCAGTATCGGTGCCAATGCCACCATTGTTTGTGGCAATGAAATTGGCGAGTATGCTTTTATCGGTGCCGGTGCGGTGGTTACTAAACCGGTACCAGCCTATGCATTAGTGATTGGTAATCCGGCGAGGCAAAGTGGCTGGATGAGTGAACATGGTCATAAACTGAAATTTGATGAGAGTGGAAGGGCCGTATGTCCCGAAAGCGGGCAGGAATACCTGCTGAGTAATAATAAAGTGACCCGGGTAAAATAAACCACGGCGGGCAC
>CAZTKV010000038.1:13504-20143 GCA_964614285.1 uncultured Chitinophaga sp.
GCAGGCGGCTACATAGCCCCTCGTCATATGAAAGCGATAAAAGATACCGGTAATAACCTGCTGGCTGCATTGGACCGGCATGATTCAGTAGGTATCATGGATTCTTATTTTCCCGAAGCTGATTTCTTTACCGAGTTTGAACGGTTTGACCGGCATGTGGAGAAATTAAAACGCCAGGGTGTACATACTGATTATGTGTCTGTTTGTTCTCCCAACTACCTGCATGATGCACATATCCGTTTCGGGCTGCGTATCGGGGCAGATGTGATCTGTGAAAAGCCGGTGGTGCTGAACCCCTGGAACATTGATGCCTTGATGGAGATAGAAAAAGAAACCGGCAGAAATGTATATACGATCCTCCAGCTTCGCCTGCACCCGGCCATCATTGCCCTGCGGGAAAAAATTAAGAACGGCCCTGCGGATAAGAAATATAATGTGAAGCTGCATTACATTACCTCAAGGGGTCACTGGTATCATACCAGTTGGAAAGGAGATATACATAAGAGCGGCGGCATTGCCACCAATATCGGGGTACACTTTTTTGATATGCTGCTGTGGATATTTGGTGATCTGAAAGAAAGTACCGTACAGCAGCATACAGATGATACAGCCGCCGGAACACTGGAACTCGAAAAAGCGAATGTGGAATGGTTCCTGAGCATTGATGCCAATACATTACCCGAAGAAATAAAAAAAGAAGGCAAAAGAACCTTTCGTACACTGACGATCGATGGGGATGCTTTTGAATTCAGCGAAGGATTTACCGAATTGCATACCCGATCCTATGAAGAAATAATTGCCGGCCGCGGTTTCCCAATATCGGAGACGAAGAAGGCGATCGAAGTGGTCAGCAAGATACGTGGAAGCAAAAGCTAATGACTATTTCGCTCCGTTGTTATTTGTATTGATCCTTACTACTTCCTTATCCTGTCATCCATGGTTTTATTTCTATATACATTCAGCATCAACCGTGCCCGGACCTCCGGTATGTTTTATGATGAACTGCTCCGGCGCAGCGATGGTAAGAACCTGCAGGTGGTGGATATTGCGAAGTATAACCTGGCTGAAGTAGCAGCATTTATTAATAAGGCCGGCCTGCTGGTGTTTGATAACTCCATCATTCTCTCCATGGGTAAGGCAAGGATAATATCCCGGAATTTTTATGCCAATAAGAGTAAAACGAACGAGTATTACACAGATGTATGGAACCTGGTGAACCGGGCAGACAAACCGGTTTTCCTGATGCATCCGTCTTCCGATCTGCATGCGGTAAATTTTGGACTGGAGAGAGAGCTTTACCTGGAAATGCTGAAAAAAACATCTGGTATTTTCTGGCCCTATCATCAATGCCCCCTGGAGAGAACTGATGCGAATGACCGTTACCCGTTTACTTCACTTGCTCCCTTCAACATCACCAAGCAGGAAGTGATCAATATCTGGGATGAGATACGATCAGCTATTCCCATCAGTATCGACTTTCCCCATTGCCTGGGTCAGAACGAACTGAATAAAAAAAACAGGAAAAAAGTATGGGATATTATTATTCCGGGTGTTTCTTATAAAACAAGGCAAATGGCGCAGGAGAGTGCCGAAAAAGCCGGCCTGAATGTGGCGCCTTATGTAGGATATTCCCGCTGGCTGATACTGGCGCCTTATCTTTTATATAATAAAGTGATACAAAAAAAATACAGTACACCCATCTACCAGAAAAAATCATTCCGGCTGTACCGGTATATGATCTCCTTTTCATCCGTATCTTTTACCTGCGGCAGCGAATTAAAATTCTTTGTGCGGAAATTTTTAGAGGTACCGGCTTTCCGGTCTGCCATGCTGGCTTATCCCAGTAACAATTTCCGGGATTATGGTTTTGAGGACGGCGTTCATTACCTGCACACTTTTCCTGAAGAGACAGGCGAAAAAGCGCAATACCTGCTTAAGAATAAACCGGTAGCGGAGAAGCTGGTGCAAAATGCCTGGGAACTGGTGGCCCGCCAGCATGTGGCCGCAGAAAGGGTAAACCAGGTGCTTAGCTGCCTGCATTTTTTTATGCAGGGCAAACTAAAGAGTGCAGGATATCATGAGGGCCGGTTTGAAATCACATAACTATAGAAAAATATAGTTACTTCAAACCTGATAACAGTTATTCTTATAGAAAATGAAAAATTTGTTAGATAAACACATCATTTAAAAATTAATACTTTAAAAATGGCAATTAAAAACAAGCAAATATTTATTACAGGCGGTGCCGGCTTTATAGCCAATACGCTAATAAGAAATCTGATAAACGATAATCATATAACAGTGTACGATAATTTTCACAGGGATACATTAACACAAAGTGGATTTTCGAATCATCCTAATATAAAAATAATAAAGGGTGATGTGCTTGATTATCTAACTCTAGAAGAAGCTATGAAGGGAGCAGAAATTGTTGTTCATGCTGCGGCAATTGCCGGTATTGATACTGTAATTCAGGATCCAGTAAAAACAATGCGTGTTAATTTAATAGGAACTGCGAATGCATTAGAGGCGGCAAGAATTAATAAGGTTTCAGGGAGGTTTATTGAATTTTCTACTTCAGAAATTTTTGGAAGCTATGCATTCAAATCTTCTGAGGATTCACCAGCGGTATCTGGGAGTGCAGGCGAAGCGAGGTGGATATATGCGGTGGGAAAACTAGCTGGCGAGCATCTTGCTCATGCATACTACAAGCAATATAACCTGCCTGTTGTTACAGTTAGGCCTTTTAATGTGTATGGACCTGGTCAAACAGGGGAGGGGGCTATACAGATTTTCATAAAGAAAGCATTAAAAAATGAAGAAATCTGGATAAATGGCGATGGTACACAAATCAGAGCATGGTGCTATGTTGACGATTTTGTTGATTGTTTGATGAGATGTATTGAGTACCCTGAAGCAATCGGTAATGCTTTTAATCTTGGAAATGCAAGAGCAATTATGACAACGTTGGGACTTGCGCAAACTGTATGTAGAGTATTAAAATCTGATTCTCCAATTGTTCATAAGCCGCCACTTAGTGCTGATATAGAACTTAGAATTCCTAGTGTGGAAAAAGTCGAAAAAGTACTGGGATTTAAGGCGAAAATAGATCTGGATGAAGGAATAAAAAGAACCGGCGAATGGTTTTTGAGTAGTGGGAATTTATAATAGAATTATATATCAACTACAAAAGTGAAAGTACTTGTAATGCCAATTAATGTGGCCTCTATTTCTTCAATTACGGTAGAAGCATTGAATAGAGTGGAAGGTGTTGAGGCAAAAGGGTTTTTTATTAATAAGCATAAGTATCATTATCCCAGCATCAACAGCTATTATTTTGACGGTGTTTCAAGAAAGAAAAGGCCATATAAATGGCTGAGACGGGAAGTAAAAAGATATTTCCTTTTTCAAAAACTGTATAATTGGGCTGATATTATACATTGGGTGTATGACGATATAGGGCTGAAAGAAAGAGAAAAAAGAATTATCGAGAAAATAAAAAAACCTTCGGTAGTTGAATGGGTTGGTAGCGACATAAGAAATCCTGAAAGATTATTCCCCATAAACGGATACTATAAGAGAGCTTTTCAAAACGGGTATGAATATGCTCATTACGAAAGTGAGGAGCGATCATGTGCCAATCAAAAAAAATTCGTTGATTATGGGGCTGTACCTCTTGTAAACCCGGAAATGGATATATATATAAATAAGGAATTTTTCCCCAAACGATACTATATATCTCATAAGTTGTTTTTAAATGAATTCAATCCAGCCTATCCATCAGCTGAAAATAAAAAACCACTCATACTACATTCACCAACTGCCCAATTTGCGAAAGGTTCAAATTTTATTTTACCAATAATTGACGAGCTTAAAAAAGATTATGATTTTGATTTCCAGCTTCTGCATAATATGCCCAGGGAAAAAGTACTTGAACTGATGCAACAATGTGATATTTTTATTGACCAGTTGATTATTGGTATGCATGGCCTTGCAAGTTCGGAAGCTATGGCCTTTGGTAAACCAGTTGTTTGTTATCTGATGCCCGAGGTTTTTAGTAATGGATTTCCACAGAATTGCCCAATAATCAATACCACTGTTGATACATTAAAGGCTAATCTTATTAAATTAATCACTGATTCATCATTTCGTTCAAAAACAGGGTATGAAAGTCGCAAATATGCTGAAGAAAATTTTGATGCTCTTATTAATGCACGGAAGTTGGTGGATGTATATGCTGAGATAATTGAACAGCATAAAAAAAAGAATAAAGCAATTTGAGCCGGATTAAAAATCTGCTGAAAGATTCTTTGGCCTATGGAGTAGCGTCTATTTTGAGCCGCTTCATTGGTTTTTTATTAATGCCGCTTTATACCCGTATTCTTACGCCGGAGGATTATGGAGTACTAAACATAATTAATATTACTGTAACGCTGGTAACCCTGTTCTCTGTTCTAGGACTTGATGGGGCCACTCATATTTTTTACTGGGATAATACAGATGACGGTAAAAGGAAATCAGTCTTTGCCTCGTGGTACTGGAGTCAATTGAGTACCAGTTTTATTATTGCAATGTTACTTTTTGCTTTTTCTGGCAGCTTATCTGAGCTTTTATTTAAATCTGCACAGCATGCAAATATGTTCAGGCTGGCTTCATTGATACTTTTTACTAATATTCTGCCTTCAGTTGTGATTAACTGGTTTCGTATAAGGCGGTTACCTTGGACTACAACATGGTTTTCTCTTGCACTAGGTCTTGTAACAATAGGGCTAAATGTATGGTTTATTGCAGGCTTAAGATGGGGTGTAAGGGGTTTTATACTTGCTCAAGTAATAAGTGGCGGTATTATGTCTTTGGTGGCTTTATATTTTTTACGAAACTGGCTTTCTCCATATAAAATTAGTTACCCTCTGCTAAAACAGATGTTGAAATATTCACTTCCTCTAATTCCTGCGGCACTGGCCTATTGGTGCTTGAATTTTGCTGGCAGTTTTTTTTTACAATTGCAAAAGGGAGAAGCGGAAGTTGGGTTGTATCAGACGGGGTCAACTATTGCAAGCATAATGATGCTAATAATTAGTTCATTTACTCAAGCATGGGGACCGTACGCTATGTCAATAAAGAATGAAGAAGGAGCCATTAATTTCTATGCCCGGGTATTGGTTTTTTATATTGCCATTTCGGGAGTTTTTGCAGCGGGTATTGGAATCTTTGCGCATGAAATTTTGTATTTTCTTACCACTCCATCTTATTGGGAAGCTCATAATGTAGCAGCAATTCTTGCCTTTAATTCTATACTAACAGGGTTGAATTTTATTGCTGCCTTGGGATTGAATTTTGTGAAAAACATGAAACCGTATTCATTAGCAATTATTATCGGAGCTGTAGTTAATCTTTGTTTATTTTATTTTGCAATTGAGTTACTTGGTAAGGAAGGCTGTGCCTTGGCTATACTGCTTACGAATATCGGGGTAACGTTATTGATATTCAGATCTGCGCAGAAAGCTTATTATATTCCTTATAATTTTTCGAAAGCTGTTATGATCTTTTTGCTTTGTACTGGTTTTGTAGTACTCTCAAAGTTTATAGATGTAACCTCGATATGGCTTTCAATTGGAGTAAAATCTGTTCTAGGCTTATTATTGATAACTTTAATTTTTTATTTTAATAAGACTGTGTTCGCTCAGATGTTTAACCGATTTAAAAGTCAATTTAGCTGATATTAGGAGCATATATTCTTATGAAAGTACTTTTGCTGCCCTTCAATATTGCTTCCAAAGCATCTATAACGATTGATGCATTAAATAAGATTGATGGTGTTGAGGCAAAAGGCCTTTTTCTCGGATCAGATCTTCGCCAAACAGTTGGACAAAATGTAACAAGGTTAGAGCTTGCTACTTTTGCAAAAAACCCTCTCAAATGGACTTCGCATCAATTCAAAAAAGCATACTACTTCAGGAAGATGATTCAATGGGCCGATGTCATCCATTGGATATGGGATAGTGCCTATGGTATGCAGCTTGATCTCAGGTATGTTGCTTACCTTAATAAGCCGGGTATCATCGAATGGTCGGGCAGTGATATACGTAACAGGGCTATGGCAGAAAAGCTGAACCCTTATATGAAAGCCATCTATGACAATGGGTATGAATATGCCCATATAGAAACTACCGAACGTTCCAACAGGATACAGGAACGATTTGCCAGGCTGGGATTTTTTCCTCTCACAACTCCCGAAATGGATCTCTATGTAAGGAAAGATCTCTTTCCCAAAACATACACCACTCTTCACCGCCTTAATGTAAATGATTTCAACCCGGTTGAGCCTTTAAATGAACGGCCATTGGTAGTTCATGCTCCTACCCGGAGGATCGCAAAAGGAACCGAGTACATTCTGAAAGCGGTGGAAGAACTAAAACCGGAACTTGATTTTGAATTCAGGCTACTGGAACATATGCCGAGAAGTGAAGCTATGCGCCAGGTGCAGCAATGTGATATTTTTATCGACCAGCTTATGCTCGGTTCTCATGGTTTATCCAGTTGCGAAGCGATGGCTTTTGGTAAGCCTGTACTATGTTATATCATGCCGGCGGTTTACCAGAATGGATTACCTGCGGAATGTCCTATTGTGAATGTGAC
>CAZTKV010000039.1:0-20048 GCA_964614285.1 uncultured Chitinophaga sp.
AAAGGATTTGCAAACGCTTCTAATGCTTCTTTATAGGATGGTTCTTTCATTTACAAAATGAAATTAACTATAGAAAGCAAGAAATTATGCTACAATCGTTTGCGGGAATTTTAATGAATCCGGTCGCCCCGGACCGTTAGATTTTTCATTATCACAGCTTCATATTCCAACCATTCTGACCATCTGCGCCGAACCTTTTCTTTATCAATGTATGTCTCTGCCAGTTCAATAAACAAAGTATAATGACCAGCTTCACTTTCCATAAAGCGACGGTAAAATTTTTGCATATACGTATCATTCAATCCTTCGCTAAGCCTTTTGAACCGTTCGCAACTCCGGGCTTCTATCAGTGCCATGGTGAGAAGTTGATCCAGCATTCTACCTTCTCCATCACCCCCTTTTTGTTGAAAATCTATCAAAGCATTAGCATACTCATCTTTCCGTTGTATACCCAGTTTCAGGTTTCTTTTGTGCAATTCTGCCAGCACTAAGCGAAAATGTCCCCATTCCTCCGTTACAATAGGAGAGAGTTCGGTAACCAGCCTATCTTTTGAACTGTACCGCTGGATCAGTGAAATGCAGGAAACAGCTGCCTTTTGCTCGCAATAGGCATGATCGGTAAGAATTTCTGCTATCGATTTTTCAGCCAGATTAACCCAACGGGGGTCGGTAGGTAGTTGCAAGCCAAGAATGTTTTTTGTGTCCTGCGAGAGTTCCATGGAGCAAAAGTAAGTTATGGGCTGAAAATCAATCAACTTGCAGGTCATTCTGGCCAAAAAAAATGCTCAATCCCTTTGCTGTTAGCCATATCCACCTTACCTTTGCGGCCTTAATATCAAGATGAAAAAAATCGGATGAAATTTAAAAATTAAAAAGATGCCTCTAACAAAAGAAAAAAAAGCTACTGTTTTAAAAACCTTTGCTGGTTCTGAAAAAAATACCGGCTCTATCGAAGGTCAAATCGCCCTGCTGACTGAAAGAATCAGCCAGATCAGCGGCCACCTGCAACAAAACAAAAAAGATTTCTCTACTCACCGTGGATTGATGCAATTGGTTGGTAAGCGTAAACGATTACTGAACTATATGCAGAAGCATAACCTGACTGGTTATCGCCAATTGATTGAGAAACTCGGAATCAGAAAGTAAGACCTCCAGGCCCCTAAAGGGAGTAATTTGGGAGAGTTTTTATATCCGAAGTTTAATCAGCAAATTGAATTTCACTATAAGCTATTCCCAATATCTTCCGGATATTGGGAATAACTGTTTTTAGACTGCAAGTTACACTTCGCAAATGTTCAACGGGCTTACCGAACGTATAAGAGTGCGACGCAACGAAAGATGATAGCAGTAATGCAGCCGGGTCAGGAACTTTCTTATTTCACATTATTTCATTTCTAATTTGAATTTTATGCTTTCACAACCTTTACAATCAAAATTTACAATACGGGATGGCCACGAGGTCATCATCGAGACAGGCCGTTTGGCCCGCCAGGCTGATGGCTCTGTAACCGTTCGCCAGGGCAATTGTATTATATTGGCAACCGTTGTTGCTAATAAAGAGCCAAAAGAAGGCCAAAGTTTTTTCCCATTGTCAGTTGACTACCAGGAGAAATTTGCTTCGGCAGGACGTATCCCCGGTTCATTCTTTAAAAGAGAAGCCCGGTTAAATGACTATGAGATACTTACTTCTCGTTTGATCGACAGGGCTCTCCGTCCTTTGTTCCCGGAAGATTATTACTGCGAAGTGCAGGTGCTGGTCACTCTTATTTCCAGCGATCCGGAAATAATGCCTGATGCACTGGCTTGCCTCGCCGCATCAGCCGCTTTAGCTGTTTCTGATATTCCGATCCAGGAAATTATTTCTGAAGTAAGGGTAGCCCGGATTGACGGTCAATACATAGTAAACCCACTTCGTAGCGAATTAGCAAAAGCAGACTTTGAGTTTATTATTGCTGCTACCAATAAGAACATTATGATGGTGGAAGGGGAGGCTAAAGAATGCCAGGAAGAAGACCTTATCAAGGCTATCGAAGTGGCGCATGATGCAATCCGGGTACAGGTAAAGGCTCAGGAAGAACTGAGAGCTTTGAAAGGAGTCACAACAAAGAGAGACTATGCTAAGCCGCTGCATAATGAAGACCTGAGAGAAAAAGTGAATGCTTTTGCAAAGGAAAAAGTTTATGAAGTAGCCAAGGGAGCCTTAGCGAAACATGATCGTTCGGACAAGTTTGCCGCTATCCAGGAAGAATTGATGGAATACCTTAGAAAGGAATACATAAAAGAAGACGGTGACAGCTTACCCGAGGATATAAAAAAATGGGCTAAGACTTACTACGCCGACCTTCAGTATTATGTGGTTCGGGATATGATCCTGAATGATAAAGTTCGTTTAGATGGTCGTAAACTGGATGAGGTTAGGCCACTGAATATGGAAGTAGATGTGTTACCTTCGCCTCATGGGGCAGCTCTTTTTACAAGAGGTGAAACTCAGTCTCTTACAACAGTTACCTTAGGAACTCCATTAGACTCTACATTAATTGAAAGTGCGGCAGTTTCTGACTATTCAAAATTCTTTTTACACTATAACTTCCCACCATTCTCAACCGGGGAAGTAAAGATGATGAGGGGCGTTGGTCGTCGTGAAGTAGGTCACGGTAACCTGGCGATGCGTTCATTAAAACAAATGATGCCGGGTGGTGATTTTCCGTATACGGTGAGGGTGGTGAGCGATATTCTTGAATCTAATGGTTCGTCATCAATGGCGACAGTTTGCGCCGGTTCTCTCGCATTGATGGATGCTGGTATTGCCATTCCCAAACACGTCTCTGGTGTGGCAATGGGATTAATAAGTAAAGAAGGTCAATTTGCAATACTGACAGATATCCTTGGTGATGAAGATCATCTCGGAGATATGGACTTTAAAGTAACCGGAACAAGAGACGGTATTTGCGGTGTGCAGATGGATATTAAAGTGGACGGTCTTAGCATGGATGTGATGCGCAAAGCATTGGCCCAGGCGAAAGAAGGCCGTTTGCATATACTGGATGCGATGTATGCTACCATTCCTGAAGCAAGAAATGATGTGAAACCACATGCACCAAGAATGGTGAAGCTGTTCATTGACAAAGAATTCATTGGTGCTGTTATCGGACCAGGTGGTAAAGTAATACAGGAAATTCAAAGAGAGACGGGAACAACGATCAACCTGGAGGAAAAGAACAATATGGGCGAGATCAGCATTTTCAGTGCTAATAAGGATGGAGTGGAAAGAGCTGTATCATGGATCAAAGGCATTGTGGCTGTACCGCAAGTTGGCGATACATACGAAGCAACCGTTAAATCGATTATGCCTTTTGGCGCTTTCGTAGAGTTCCTGCCCGGAAAGCAGGGATTGGTTCACATCAGCGAAATAAGCTGGAAGCGTCTTGAAACGCTGGAAGGAATAGTAAAAGAAGGTGATGTGATGAAAGTAAAACTGATCGGTACTGATCCTAAATCAGGCAAGTTTAAACTGTCAAGAAAAGTACTAATTCCAAAACCGGAACAGAAACCAAGAGAAGATCAGGCTCCGCCTCCGGGACAAAACAATTAATAATAATACCAAAACCCTGAGCAATCAGGGTTTTTAGTTTTACCATGGGCAATCACATACAAATTGAGTTTCTAAACATATCTGCGGAACAGGCAGAATTATTGATAGCCGGTCTAAGTAATATTGGTTTTGATGGCTTTGAAGAAGTTGGTGAGAATCTGAAAGCATTTATTGCTTCAGAAAATTTTGATTCAATCGCTGTCGAAGAATTAGCCGCAAATTATGATTGTTCTTTCATTCAATCTGTGATTGAGGATACTAATTGGAATGCCGTTTGGGAGTCTAATTTCCAGCCGGTAGTCGTGGACGATTTTGTGGGAATCCGGGCTGGTTTTCATGAACCAATTGAAAGAGTGCAGCATGAACTCACCATCACACCCAAAATGAGCTTTGGCACAGGTCACCATGCCACTACTTACATGATGATACAACAGATGCGACAGATTGATTTTGCCGGCAAAACAGTGTTTGATTTTGGTACAGGCACTGGTGTTCTGGCCATTCTTGCCGAAAAAATAGGAGCTTCTTTAATCACTGCAATAGATAATGACGATTGGAGCGTTGAGAACTCAATTGAAAATATTGAAAAGAACCATTGCAGTAGGATTCAGCTTATCAAATCAAATTCCGTAGTAATCAACAGAAATTTTGACATCATTCTGGCCAATATTAATAAAAATGTAATTCTGGAAAATCTCCCGGATCTAAAAAAACAGCTTACTCCGGGAGGCGTACTATTACTTAGTGGATTATTGAAAGATGATGAATCAGATATCTTAACTGCAACGAGCAGCCTTTTTTTACAATTGATTGATAAACAGGAAAGGAATAACTGGATTTGCCTTCAATTGAGACATTAATAGAACATTATCAGTAGGTTAATTTAATGTTACCTATCCCTTTTTTTGCCTATTTTTGTATCCCTGTATGTTTAAAGCAATACAGGTAAGTACAAGGTTCTATGAACGAACTACTATTGATTATTCTCGCATATCTGATTGGTAGTGTTCCCACTTCTGTGTGGGTGAGTAAATCTTTTTTCAACATTGATATACGGGATTACGGCAGTGGGAATGCTGGTGCCACTAATACTTACCGGGTATTAGGTCCCCGGTGGGGCACTTTTGTTATGGTAATTGATATGCTGAAGGGCATTGTTGCTGTAAAACTTGCTTTGCTTTTACCCGAATATGCCGATAATGAAATTAATCTTCAAAATCTCCAGACCGGGTTGGGGCTTGCAGCAGTAGTGGGGCATATTTTCCCGATCTGGGCTGATTTTCGTGGCGGCAAGGGAGTGGCAACATTATTTGGACTTGTGCTGGGTATATCACCATGGACTGCCTTAAGTTGTGTTGGTATATTTTCATTAGTGTTATACTTAACCCGTTTCGTTTCTCTAAGTTCAATACTGGCAAGCATTGCTTTCCCCATTTTTATCCTGGTTATTTTTAATGTAGATAATCCGGCATACCGGGTATTCGCAATTGCAGTTGCCCTAATGGTGTTATTGACACACCAGAAAAATATTGGACGCCTGTTAAGAGGGGATGAAAGTAAGGTGCCCATTTTGAAGCATCGGGACCGCCGGCGCCAACGCCGTAATGAAGCTGACCAGCATAACGATTAGATCGTTAAAAAAATCTTACCTTAAAGCAACAAAAAAATTGGTATTGTACCAACCTGGTACAATCGTTGAACGTCATTATAAAAACTTGAAAAATGATACAGAAGATCACTACTTTATTTGTTTTATCTGCACTTATCATTGCCTGTTCAAAAAATGCCTTATCCGGTAAGAACCAACTAACCCTGTTGCCTGAGTCGGAATTACAAGCAATGGCCACAACCCAGTATGCCCAGTTTCTTTCTACTAATAAAGTTGTAGCAACAACAAATAATAGAGATGCAGAGATGGTAAAAAGAGTAGGTCAGCGTATTGTTGGAGCAGTGGAAAAATTCTATGCTGAGAAGGGTATGACTGACAAGCTGGCTGGATTTAAATGGGAAACTAATCTGGTGGATGATAAAACGGTGAACGCATGGTGTATGCCGGGTGGAAAAATTGTAGTCTATACCGGTATTTTACCAGTAACCCAAAATGAGGCAGCATTAGCAGCAGTAATGGGCCATGAGGTTTCACATGCTTTATTGCAACATGGCAACCAGCGAATGAGTCAAGGCCTATTACAACAATTGGGTGGTGTTGCACTGGCTGTGGCTGTGGCCAATAAACCACAGGAAACACAAAACTTGTTTATGACAGCATATGGTGCAGGATCAACAGTTGGTATCATGCTCCCTTTCTCCAGAAAGCATGAACTGGAAGCCGACCGGTATGGATTGATTTTTACTGCCATGGCAGGTTACAATCCTCAAGAAGCAATAGGTCTCTGGGAAAGGATGGAAAAATTGTCCGCCGGGCAAAAACCTCCGGAATTCCTGAGCACTCACCCTTCAGAAGGCCGTAGAATTGATCAATTAAAGAAATATATGCCCGAAGCTTTGCAATACTATAAGCCTGTTGGCAACTGATTTACAGGTTTTCATATAAAAAACCCGTTCAAAACAGCAATGAACGGGTTTTTTATTGATTTGGTGTAGAAAATACACGGTAAAATGTGTACCTTTGCCCTCCCTGCTTCTGAGAACTCTTTCAGCTTACTGTCCTTTTATCGGAATGCTGACTGAAACCTTTAAAATAGCTTCTAAGTATGTCACAAACTGTTTTTGAAAAGTTACAACTGGCAGACGAAAAGAATCTTCTAATTCAGGGTTTGCCCTCTTCCATCGAGAAACAATTCAGCAAATTATCATTCTGCAAAAACATGACACCGTTGCTTAAGTCGCGGAAAATAGATTTTGCTCTAGTATTCGCTGTTAGCGAAAATCAGCTGAATGGTATTCTGAAGGATGTAATGCCTTCCTTAAAGGATGGCTCAAAGTTCTGGGTAGCCTACCCAAAAACTACTTCTAAGATCGTTACAGATCTTAACCGGGAATGCAGTTGGAATCGTCTTACCTGCGAAGGGTACGAAAGCATCGAACGAGTAGAGTTAGACCATGTTTGGAGTGCCATGCGTTTTACCAGGGGTGAAAACATCCGCGGTGAAGAAGTGGTATCCTCCCGGAAAAGACAGGCTGCCGCTGTTGCAGAATAATTTAATGTCTCTTTAAATGTGTTTAGGTTTGTCATAATTATTGACAAACCTTTTATTTTGCTATATGGCTTTCCTTAATATTGAAATCAAAGCAAGATCCATAAATAGTGACTTTGTGCGCAATTATCTTTTGTCCAATAGTGCAGAATTCAGGGGAACCGACGAACAGACTGATACTTACTTTAATGTTCCTAATGGACGTTTAAAACTTCGGGAAGGTAATATTGAAAATAATCTCATCTTTTATGAAAGAGATAACCAGTCAGGACCCAAAAGTTCGCATTTTCAACTGGTGAGAGTGGAAGACCCTGCCGGGTTAAAAAACGCCTTATCAAAGGCTAACGGAATAAAAGTAGTCGTGAAAAAGAAAAGAGAAATCTATTTTATAAACAATGTAAAATTTCACATTGACGAAGTACCGGGGTTAGGTGATTTTATAGAAATTGAAGCAGGAAATAAGCTTGCTGATTTATCTGAAAATGAACTCAGAGAACAATGTGATTTTTATATTAGAGTATTTGGAATAAAAGAAGAAGATTTAATTAGTCTGTCATATAGCGATATGCTCCTTGTGAAGGGTTAACGGATTATTACTGTGCCCATCTTTTTTGTCAGTTCCATTTCCATTTGCTTCAAATGATCATGTGTTTGGTGAAGCATATGGAATTCTTCAGGGGTATGTTCCTTCTCCAGGTCAAACTGGTTTTCCAGCAACATTCGTTTTATTTTCCTTAATTTGAGATAATTAATGACAGAGTCAACCTCTTCATTTGTTTTATCTTCATCCATTTTCAGAAAACCCATCAGTTGGTCATTATTTTCAGGAGAGACCGTTTTGATAAAATCTTCATAGGATTGTTCAAAAAGTCTTTTTTGATAACCGCTTGCCTGGCTGAATTCCCTTCGCCAATGCTCACTTTCCTCGTAAGGGAAATTTAGTAATGATACAGAAAAAGCGCTAAGTTTTGTATCAGGATGATGTATAAAATAACTCCTGTTAGCCACAGACGGATTCTCTTGTAGTAATTCCTTAAACACAGCAATAAGTCTGATCACATCTGTATTATCAAGGAGGCTATCATCCACCATTTCCTCAATAATATGTTCAGCAATCAGTTTCTTATCATCCCACTTTCTGATGCCATATTCGAGTAATATTCTTGCTATCTCTTTCTCCTGCAGGTCATCTTTAAAAAGCAGGTTGAATGTAGCTTCATCATAATCTGTCTGCTCCGCCTGTCTTGCATTTTGTTCAAACTGTTTTGCTTCTTCAAAAGGAATTTTTTTCTCCATTGTGGAGATGCGGTCCCTGATAAATTTATTAACGAGTGCATGTAACCCTGCTTCATCAATTTTCAGCACTTCTGCACATTGTTTGATATAATCCTGCTGTTTTGTAAAATCTTCTGCTTTATTGATCCTGGAAATTGTTTCTGCCATCCGGTTAACTACTTCCGACTTTTTCACTGAATCATTACCAGCATCTTTCAGTGCCACCTCCAACTGGAATAGAATAAAATCTTTCTTGCTCTTTTGGACAAACTGTGTAAAAGCTCCAGCACCGACTTTATTTACATAACTGTCGGGGTCTTCTTTATCTGGTATCAGTACCAGTTTAACATTCAGTCCCTCTTCCAGTGCAAGATCCAGCCCCCTTAAAGCAGCTTTTACACCTGCAGCATCACCATCATAAATTATGGTAAGATTGTTTGTGTATTTCTTCACCAGCCTCAATTGATCGGGGGTAAGAGATGTACCGCCACTTGCCACCACGTTTTCAATCCCGGCCTGGTGCAAAGAAATCACATCCGTATACCCTTCTACCAGGAGGCATTCATCCGCTTTATCAATAGCCTGCCTGGCAAAGTAAGACCCATAGAGAATTTTACTTTTGATGTATATCTCATTCTCCGGCGTATTGATATACTTAGGAGCTTTGTCGTTACTTTTTAATATCCTTGCTCCAAATCCAACTACTTTACCGCTATGGTTGTGAACAGGGAAAATTACACGGCCTCTGTAATTATCGACCAATTGATTATTTCGATTCGCTACCAGGCCTGACTTTATTAGCAGCTCAGTGTTGTATTGTTTGCCAATAGCTTCTCTGGTAAAACTATCCCGTTGCTCCGGAGAATAACCCAACTGGAATTTTTTGATAATATCTTCTCTGAAACCTCTTTCTTTAAAATAAGCAAGCCCGACATCTTGTCCTTCCTCCGTTTCAAAAAGCATCCGGCTAAAAAATTGCTGTGCAAAACTGTTAATAATAAACAGGCTATCAGCAGCCAGCATCTGCTGACGCTGCTCGTCATTTACAAATGTTTCCTCGATCTCAATTCCGTAGCGATTGGCCAGCCATTTCAGGGCCTCTACATAACTGTATTTCTCATGTTCCATGATGAAGCTGACCGTATTGCCGCTTTTCCCGCAACCAAAACACTTATAGATTTCTTTACTTGGAGAGACTGTAAATGATGGGGTTTTCTCATTATGGAAGGGGCAAAGGCCAAGGTAGTTGGTGCCTCTTTTCTTCAACTTTACAAAACTGCCAATCACATCAATAATATCAATGCGGCCTAGTATCTGCTGTATAGTGTTTGGAGCGATCATGAATGGAGAGGCAAGTTATCGAATTTAAAAATCTGAATCCGGACTGGCCGCTTTATTGATCAAAAAAAACTACATTTATTGCTGCCACAACCTTAAAACACCTGATATGAAATTCATCTTTTCTCTTTTTTTGCTGAGTATTAGTCTGTTCTCTATTGCTCAGCCCTCTGAAGCTGAAATCAGAAAACAATTGACTAACGCAGGAACAAAATCAATTAAATTCTCAAAATCAACAGGCACCCGCCAATGGAACAGTGATATTGGTAACTGGGAATGGGTAAGAGGGGTAGAAGTGATACGAAAAAGTGATTACCCGGGAATTGACCTGGTCGTTGTCGGAGATGTTGTATATCAATACACCGGAGTAGGGAAGTACAGCTATTTGAAATTTCGGACCATCAGTAACCAATACCTTGGTATCCCCAACCCGATAGCCAGTGAAATAAATAATTTTATCAGCAAAGACTGGCAGAAATTTTATGGCTATTATTTTCAAAAAATAACAAAAGAGCATACTGAACCATCACTAGCTGGGGATCCTAAATGGTTTTGGCACACCCCCAATTCAGTTGAATTTAAAATGAAACTGAAATTTGATCACATCATCAGCTATACTGAAATAGAAACAGTAGAAACAATCTGGAATGTGCGGCTGTACAGGGATGACCCAAAGGGAGAATGGAAAAATTTTATTGCACACAGGAGCCAGGAAGCCTCAGATAATAAAATAACAGGGGTACAAAAATATACAATAGATCAGATGAAGGATATGGAAAAGCAAACTCTTGCCTTTACCCTATCCGAGAAAAAAGCAAAGCAGGATGTGGCAACGCTTGCCAAAACTATGACTGTACCTACATTTACCAATGCCGATGAAATGGTACAGTTCATCCATAATATTCTGCGTAATGGTACTCCTGACCAGTTCAGGGCTGTTATGTTACAGGTGCTGGCACCCGGCTTCTTTGTTGAAGGAAGCAAAGTACAGTTACAGGCTGTTCAGGAGCAAAATCTGGCTAATGTTATTACTGCGGTATACAATAACAAGGCAACATATAAGCTTATGTACTGTCAGAAGCCTGTTTTTAAAGTAGAGAACTGGGGTAATAGCACCACGAGAAAGACTATAACTATTGTTGGTGCTGTTAATAATTGTAACTCCCAGTTTATAATTGACAGATTAGCCGTAGGGTATATTGAGGGTGTAGCACAAACAAAACTGATGATACTTGAGTATGGGATCTATGTCAGGCAAGACCAGGATGCTATTAATTTTGTCAATTCATTTTCCGATCGGAGGAAACTATGCCCTAACGATTAAACCGTAGTTTTTACACAAAATAGCCCATAAATTATTTGACCCCGATTAAACGGAGGTTGATTAAATATGTCTCATACCAAACTTTTTTTATGAAATCATATTTGAAAATTCTACCCTTTGTGCTAGTGATGGCCTTATCATCAGCGAAAACTAAAGCCCAGGCCAGTACGGCTGATTCTACCGGGGTACCCGGAGATAATTTTGACCTTCAGGGAGCTCTACAAATGTTTCAAAAAGCATCTTCGCCAGAAGACTTTGAGAGACTTATCAATTCCCAGGATAATAATGTTAACAACCTCGATCTGAACGGAGATGGTGAAACTGATTATATAAAAGTGATAGATAAAATGGACGGGGATGTACATGCTTTTGTATTACAGGTACCTGTTTCAGAAAAAGAAAGCCAGGACATTGCTGTAATAGAGCTTGAGAAAACCGGCGATACAACAGCTATACTCCAAATTATTGGTGATGAAGAAATATATGGAGAGCAGGTAATAGTTGAACCTGACGGAGGTGGAGGTGGTGATGATGCTGCCTATATCAATTGGAGCAATAATAGCAATCTTAGTGGTCCTAATGCAGATTATGAGAGCGCCTATTTGCCAAGAATTGTTGTAAATGTCTGGCTTTGGCCTTCTGTAAGATTTGTATATACTCCTTATTACAGGCCATGGATATCTCCCTGGCGCTGGAGGTACTATCCAAGCTGGTGGAGGCCCTGGAGACCGCTTCACTGGCATGTATGGCACCCACGCCGGGTTCATTACCATACTGGTTTTGTGGTAGTACATACACACCGGGTTGGCAGGGCACATAGGGTATACACCCCATATCGTTCTACTTCAGTAACGGTAAGGACCCGTCATTCAGTTGCAGTGAATAATTACCGGGTAAGCCGAACAAGGACTTCTGTTACAGGTCCCCGGGGAAAAACCACAACGGTTAAAAAAACAACCGTTACAGGGCCGAGGGGAAATAAGGCGACAAAAGTGAAAGTAAGAAGACACTAAAAAGACCAGTTTTGCACGATATAAATGCACAGAGAATCATCTGTGCATTTCTTTTTTATAAATACATCGATTAAATATTTGATTTTACCTAAAATGGTATTAATTTACTAAAGCTGAAATTCACCTCTCTGAATCCAACACCCGGGAAAATCTGCCAGCTACAGGCAGTTTACAGTTCTTTATTTTTTAACACCTAAAAATTAAATCCCATGGTACAGGTAGACATCTCACAGCTCTCAGCGGAGTGCAACGCCTGGAGAGAGCAGCTCCGCAACTATCGTGAAGAACTCACACAAGACGAAAACAAGATCCGCCAGGTGGCCGGTCAACAACTCTCCAAAGGCCAATTACAGGAAGTAGAACATCTCCACAACCAGTTTCACATTCAGCTAATCAACATTCATGATCTCAAACAATCTGTAAAGATTCATGACCGTAAAATGAATTTTGAACAGTCTGTTTTTAATGGTACCGCTAATGAAGATACTCTCGGACGCCATGAAAGCTTGCAGGAAGAATACCAGTCGCTGGAGCAGAAACTAAACGACCTCAGAAACGAGTTCAATGATTTTCTTTCACGAACGCAATAAGCTGTAAATACAGGCACCTGACTTTAATCACCTTAGAACCTAACCGGGTTCATAAGATAAATTCCAGTCCTTTTGAAGATTTGTAATTGACAACACAATTTCTTCACTATAAATTATTTGCTATGCCAGAATTTGATACCTCACATGTAAAAAATATTGTCTTGCTGGGCCATGCCGGCTCCGGTAAGACCACCTTAGCGGAATGCATGCTTTTTGAAGCGGGCCTCATTAACAGAAGAGGCTCTATAGCGGAACGAAATACAACTGGCGATTACCACGAACTGGAACAGGAACGTGGTAATTCTATTTTTAGCAAGCTCCTGCACACAAAATGGAGAGGTTACAAGATTAACATCATAGACACACCAGGTTATGATGACTTTGCCGGTGAAGTAATTTCAGCCCTTAAAGTAGCAGATACAGGCGTAATGCTTTTGAACGCAGTAATGGGAGTTGAAGTGGGTACTGATATTATCTGGGACTATACAGAGAAATTTAAAACCCCGATGATATTTGCTGTAAATAAACTGGACGACGATAATGCAGATTTTGATAAGACTGTCCGGGAAGCTAAATCCCATTTTGGAAGTAAAGTAGTCGTTGTGCAATATCCTCACCAGGTAGGGTCTGGTTTTCACGAAGTGATTGATGTACTACGTATGACTATGTACAAATTCAAAGATAATGGCGGCAAGCCTGAAAAAATGGATATCCCGGCTGACGAGAAAGAGAAAGCCGACCTCTTACATAAAGAATTGATTGAGGCTATAGCCAGTAATGACGAAACATTGATGGAAAAGTATTTTGACAAAGGAGAGCTGGACGAAGATGAAATGAAAATGGGTTTAAAACATGCCATGATCAATCATGACCTGTTCCCATTATTCTGCCTGTCTGCTGAAAGGAATATGGGTAGCGGACGGCTGATGGGTTTTATTGATAACGTTTGCCCAAGCGCCAACGAAATGCCACCGCAAAAAACAAGGAAAGGAGAGTCTTTAAACTGTGATGCAAATGGTCCTGCCTGTATTTTTATTTATAAAACTATCTCAGAACCGCATGTTGGTGAACTTTCTTTCTTCAAGGTTTATTCAGGAACAGTAAAAAGTGGGATGGAGTTGGAAAATGAAACCACAGGTGTGACAGAAAAATTAAGTCAACTATTCCTGGTTGAAGGTAATAAGCGGACAGCTATTAATGAGTTGGTAGCAGGAGATATTGGTGCCACATTGAAATTGAAAAATACACATGTCAATAATACCTTGCATATAAAAGGCAAGAATTATGATCTGCCTTCTATTGAATTTCCTCCACCTAATATGACGGTTGCCATTGAGTCGTTGAAAAAAGGAGAGGAGGAAAAACTTTCACAGGCATTGCACCAGTTAAGAGAAGAAGATCCAACATTACTTATAGAAGTCTCACCAGAATTAAAGCAAACACTTATCCATTGCCAGGGAGATATGCACCTGGCGGTGGCTAAATGGAAAATTGAACATCAGCATAAGCTTGAGGTGAAATTTGTGAAACCCCGCATTGCTTACCGGGAAACAATCAGAAAGGTGGCAGACGCCAGTTACCGGCATAAAAAACAAAGCGGGGGAGCAGGACAATTCGGAGAAGTGTTTATGCGTATTGAACCCTGGTATGAAGGTATGCCTGAACCTGCCGATCTGAATGTAAGAGGAAGGGATGTACATGACCTTGACTGGGGTGGTAAGCTTGTATTTTACAATTGTATCGTCGGCGGTGCTATTGATGCCCGCTTCTTGCCATCGATCCTGAAAGGAGTGATGGAAAAGATGCAAAACGGCCCGCTGACTGGCTCTTATGCCAGGGATATAAGAGTGTGTGTCTACGATGGTAAAATGCACCCGGTTGACAGCAATGATATATCTTTTAAAATTGCAGGTTTACAGGCATTTCGCCAGGCATTTCAGCAGGCAGATCCACAGATATTGGAGCCAATCTTTCAACTCGAAGTACTTTGCCCGGATGACCTTACAGGTGCTGTAATGGGTGATTTACAGAGTCGCAGAGCTATTGTGGAAGGAATTGACAGTGAAGGGCATTTCCAAAAAGTAATCGCTAAAGTACCTTTGGCTGAGATGGAAGGTTACTCTTCCTCACTCAGATCCATTACTCAGGGAAGGGCAAAATTCAAAATGAAGTTTAATGGCTACGAAGCGGTTCCATTCGAACTACAACGTAAACTAATAGATGATTACAGCAAAACTTCTAAAGAAGAGTATGTATAATAATTGGCTTAAATTATTTTTTAACAGTCACCAATCTGGTGACTGTTTTTTTAATCCTTATATATGGCAATGGAAGAAGCCCTGTCATTCCATCCAAACAAATTCAACCCGCTTCGTGAGGTCGTCAGGGTGTAACTACGACCTTTAAAATTCTCATCTTCATACAATACCACCCGGTATCCTGCAGGTATTTTCAGTGAACTTAAAGTGTTGTCTGTAAATCCAGCCTGTGCCATAGAATAGTATGTACCCGGCAATAAGGAAATTGATTGCCCCCGGAAATCCTTGTCTGCATATAAAACTATTCTTTCTTCATTTCCACCAGGTGTATTTTGATTATAAGAACCTGTCTCCTCAATCATTAAGGCCCCAATCCGGTTTCGATAGCTTGATGACAGACAGTTACTGCTTGAAGTAATTGTATAAGAAAAGCCTGATAAATTCTCATTATCAATATACACCCTGGCCCGAAGTCCCTGAGGTAGTTCTATAGATTCAATATTAAACTTCATCAGGCCAAGTTTATTGCCATCATAATACCCTGGTAACAGGCGCAGCGCATTACCTTCATAATTGCATTCCTCATACAGCGTAGCATAATTACCCTTATTGCCAGGAGGTATTGGTTTATATTCTATAACCAAAGAGGCAATCCTATCATTATATGAACGGCTAAGGCAAATTTGACTTGTTTCGAAAGTTGCAGATGCTCCTGATAAGTATTCATTGTTTATGTAAACTTTTATTCTCAGATTTCCATTGATAGTGAAAGAAGAAATATTGTTTTTAAGAATACCGAGCTGACTTCCGTTATAACTACCTGGCCGTAAGGTTTGAGAAAACCCTTTTGAATAGCAATCGTTGTAAAATGTTACAAAATCATTTTGCCCGGAATTCGGCTGCCCATACAAATATTCAACGACAATAGATGATGCCATTTGCCTCCATTCAATATCCAGGCAAGCTACATCAGCTGAGTAGGTACTTGATTTCCCATTAAATCCATCATCGGTATAAATTGTAACCTTCATTCCGGGTGGTATCTGTATCGATGATAGTTTGTCGTTTCCAATTTTCATTTGATACAAACGATAGGAGCCTGGCTCCAGGGTATATTTCCTTCCGGAATAATTACATCCTTCGTATAGAGAAACAAAATTTTGAGGAAAAGCAAGTAGAGAAAAAATAACTGCTGTTGCAGACAGTATTAGTTTCCTATACATAAAGCGGAATTTGGTGAATGATTAGACTATTGAAAGTTAGACACTTTCTGCCTAATTGGCTTTATTTGCAATAGAATTTATTAACCAGGCAAGAACGAATTTATTCTCCTGCTTCTGTACTTTCCTGCTGATTAACCTTTTTCTTCAGATTATCCTTAAACCGGTTATCCAAATAATCTCTTCTGAATTTTACCAGTCGGGAAGGAAGCAAGCTTTTTACGGCCAGTCTGATTTTTTTACCAATTACCGGGATCTCCAGGAATAGTTTGGTTTTGAGATTCTGCTTCGAAATACGAAGATTAACACTGTACTTGGCCCTGGCTTCCCAGGTTTTCTTGTGAGGGGAAATTCCTCCCAGGAAATCATATTCAGTTAATCCGCGGCTGATAATATCTCTGAATACATATCCTCTTAAAACCTGGCCAACTCTTTTCTTTTTCCAATCGGGGTCGTATCCCTCCTGCAAGGAAAATATTTTACCGGCATACTCAAAAGAAAACTGCTGAGCCCTGTATTCACCGTCTACTTTTAACCCAAAAAGGCGCAACCACCCCTTTGCAAGAAACAGCCGGGATATTTCATAATAAAATGACCGGCGTTGCTCATTAATAAAACTGCCTTCTATATCTTTTCCTATCCAATGCTTCTGGTGAAGTTTGTATAAGGATTCAAGATCAGCAGCCAGTTTGTCTTCCGAGTTACAATAACCAAATTCCACTTTGTGTCCTTCCTCCAGTCTTTTGGTAGAGTGTCGTAACTGGTAACGGAATTTTGAATCCATTGTGGCAAGATAGGTATCCCAATCTGCCGGAAGTTGTACGGAAGAGCATTCATGCCTTGTTTCAAAGGTCTTATAATGGTTTTGCGCTGCGGATGAAAACAATAACGGGAGGGTGACAGCACTTTCAGGCATTTCATTGAGGTAAAGAATATCCCACTTGGATTCATTTTGTTTGAGATAATTAAAAAAAGCAGTTATTACAACTTGTTCTTTCCCTTTCACTATAATGAAATCCATATACTCCGAGTCAAGAGTTCCAAAACCAATATAGTCAAGGCGCCTTACTGAAAGGAAAGACAAAAACCTGATCTTTGTACAATAGAAAGGTGCAATACCAATTAATTCCTCTCCCTCCCTGACAAATAATATAAAAAGCTGCCGGTTATTATTCTTGTGTACTTTCCACCAGGAGCTAACCCACTCCCAGGTAAGAAAAATTGTATCAGCGGCACTTTGCTGCAATAACCCGTTCCATTCCTTCTCCATTGAATAAAAATCGTTATCCGCAGTAAATAAGGAGACTTTCAGTTCACTATTCATAAGAACTGTAATGCTTTTTTGGTAATGATAAATCAGATTACATATACTGTTTTATAAATAATTTTTAATAAAACGGTAGTGCAACCATCAGACTTAACCTTTTGGTAAAATTGTTGAAAATTAAACAACATTTACTTGGCTGTTACAAGAACATCGTACTTAATTAACAGCCATTCACTGTGTACAATATAGTTAAATAAGCAGAACCCTTATATTGTATACATTACGAATTACAGCCCAAGATATTCATTTTAACCAAATAATCATAACGGGCTGTAATCAGATATTTAGTGAGAAGCAAAAAGAAGATTATTTTGCCGGGAAACTGATGGATTCTTTCAATTCTTTATCCGTATATGCCAGTTTATACTGGGCAAGCACATCAGCGGGAACACCATTCCATTGATTGGGCTGGTTTCCCTGGTAACCTACATCCTTAATTCCAATTTCAGATGTGTAAAACCCGGTAGCTGTCAGGTCCCGCATTAAACGGAAGAACTGAACCCCCTGGCTCATCTCTGGTTTTGCTTTTTTTGGATAGGCAATCTGGTCTATCAGCTCTACCTGTTGCTGTGGAGTACAATCTTTAAATGATTTTTCAAATCGTTTCATACATTGCAGGTCCAGCCAACGGAGACCGCCTTTCATCGGAACCTGGTGCTGAGGCATATCTTTTACAATAAACTCAATGAATTCAGGTACTTTGGCTTCACTGGCACTACCGCTTATCTCATCTCTTGGAATGATGATATCACTCAACACAGTAATAGTTGCCATTTCATGATCGGTAAAGAATTTTTCTTTGGCCAGCAATTCCTTTTCATACTTTAATTCGTCCGGGTTCCGGTCGAGATTAAATTTTAATTCCTCTGCTTTAGCCGTATCTGTTTTTTTATCATCAGTATTGCAGCCAGCAATAACAGCAGGAACAGCTACTGCACCTGTGGCAATTAATTTGAGTGATTTACGACGATCCATATAATTAGTTTGTCAATTAAAGATTTTGTTTCTTCATTTCTTCAACAATATATTCTGAAGCCCGCATGCTTAATGCCAGGATGGTCCAGGTAATATTTTTATCTGCCTGGCTTACAAACTGGCCTCCATCCACACAAAACAGGTTCTTGCAATCATGTGCCTGGCTCCATTTATTAAGGGCAGATTTTTTTGCATCATTTCCCATCCGAACTGTACCTGCCTCATGAATGATCTCACCGGGCTTGGCAAGTCCCCACTGATTTTTTTCATTATCATCGCCACCCCAGGTAATAACAGCACCCATATTATGCATCACTTCTTTAAAAGTTTCTTTCATGTGCTTTGCCTGCTTTATTTCATGTTCGCTCCATTTCACATTGAATTTTAAAACCGGTATGCCAAACTTATCCACTGTATTGGGATCAATTTCGCAATAATTAGTTTCCAGCGGAATTGCCTCACCCCGGCCAGCCATTCCCACACCACAACCATAGAAATAACGATAATCCTCTTTTAAGGACGCCCCATAACCACCAGCTTCTTTTTGTTTTCCTTTTACGACATACTTACCGTTGAGGTTTTCTATTCCCCAGCTAAATCCATAGGAGGGCTGACTCATACCGCCCCAGTATTCAATATGATAACCTCTCGGAAAATCCAATTTCTTATTATCCAGCCACCAGGGTGAGTAAATATGCATGCCACCCACACCGTCTTCATTATACCTTTTCCTGTCGAAGAGTTGCGGTAATATTCCACCCAAAGCTGCACCGGTAGAGTCATGCAGATACTTACCAACTACATTACTGCTATTGGCCAACCCATTGGGATGACGTTGAGATTTTGAGTTAAGCAAGAGTCTTGCACTTTCGCAGGCACTGGCCGCAAGTATCACTACTTTCCCTTCCACCTGGTATTCTGTCATATCATCTTTGCTGATATAGGAAATACCAGTAGCCAATCCTTCACTATTGGTCAATACTTCTCTTGCCATAGCATTGGCAATCACATCTACATTTCCTGTTTTCATGGCAGGATATATCAGCACATTGGGGGAGGAGAAATCAGCTTTCGCCATGCTGCAATTACGGTTACACTGACCACAGAAGAAACATGCTCCTCTGTCAGCATCGTTTTCAATTGATTTAGTGAGAATGGAGAGCCTGGAGGGAATTACTTTTACTCCGGCCTGTGTAGCAGCGTTTTTAATAAAAAGTTCATGCAGCCTTGGTTTAGGTGGTGGCAGAAAAAAACCATCAGGATCATTATCTAATCCTTCGTTAGTACCGAATATACCGATGAGTTTATCAACTCTATCGTAGTATGGTTTTATATCCTCATAGCCAATTGGCCAGTCGTCTCCCAATCCGTCAATACTTTTACGTTTAAAATCTTTGGGGCCGAAGCGGAGCGAAATTCTTCCCCAGTGATTGGTCCGGCCGCCAAGCATCCTTGCCCGCCACCACATCCAGTCTGTACCGGCTTCCTTGGTAAAAGGCTCGCCTTCTACCGACCAGCCTCCATAACAGGCATCAAAATCACCAAAAGGACGAATCTTGGTACTGGCACCCCGGCGGGGTGAATCCCATGGATTTTTTAACTGGGTGATATTTTTTTGCGGATCATACATATAACCCGCCTCAATGATGCAAACTTTTAATCCTGCTTTTGCTAACATATAAGCAGCCATACCTCCACCGGCTCCTGATCCGACTATTACTACATCATATTTCTTGGCCTGTTTTTTTACCTGGAAATCTCCCATATAGTATGAAGTATTTTGAATTGAAGCAACAATTTACAGGTTTGCTTTTTTGCTACCGAAATTATTTATTCAAATTTCTACACATTATCATTTGTGTATCTTTAATACAAATTCTGTTGTTTTAATGAAGCGTTTTATTATGCTGTTGAGTTTTATTACCCATTTATTTCATGGTAAGGCCCAGCAAGATGATTTTGATAAGTATCCTGTTTA
>CAZTKV010000040.1:0-4881 GCA_964614285.1 uncultured Chitinophaga sp.
TAAGTTCCTTTTTCGGGGAACAGTTGCCAGGAAGCCAGAAAATTATATGCCTGTACCATAGAAGTTGTGCATAATTACAAAATTCGGACGGAAAAGTTTGGGTTATACCTGATTCTTTACATAAAAGACAACATCAGGAAATGATTGATTCATTTATCTTTATTCTCCGATAATCATCAATGATGAAAAGTTATTTTGGCATTTATTATATATCACCCGGTGCTGTGCCTGCTGAATGCAGTGTGCTGGTATTCGATAAAAAAATGAGTATTGGCTATCGTACCGCTGACGGGGCCAATCATACTGTTCACTGGCCTTTGCAGGAAGTACAGGCCTCCTATGAATTGTCTTTACAAAAAACAAGGGTGAGATACCAGGGCGCCGAATTATTCATAGAGGGAAAAGATGCGGCTGCTTTTATCGCTGAGATGCAGGAAGAGATAAAAAAACCATGGCATAAGAAAAAAGGTTCGAAAGACTGGACAAGGAACCTGCTGCTGTTGCTGACATTGCTGGGAGGATTAGTGTTGCTGTATTTTTTAATTGTCCCCTGGCTGGCGGAAAAGATGGCTTCCAATGTGTCCGTCAATACAGAAAGACAGTTAGGTGATGCGGTGTACGATGCGATGGGCTTATCCGGATCAGAAGATACGGCGGCCAGTTTTGTACTGAATGAATTTTTTGCTGCCATGGAAGTGCCCACTGCCTATAGTGTCCGGGTAACGGTGGTGAATGATAATGTGGTAAATGCTTTTGCCGTACCCGGGGGAAGGATCGTTGTGTACAGCGCATTGCTGAAACAGATACAATCCTATCCCGAACTGGCAGCTTTATTAAGCCATGAGTTTACTCATGTCAATAAAAAACATTCCACCAAATCAATTTTCAGGCGGTTGGGCTCTAAAGTTTTTATCGGTTTATTATTCGGTCGTTTTGGTTCTGTTACTTCCGTATTGATCAATCATGCCGATGATATAAAATCACTTACTTATTCCCGCAAACTTGAGAAAGAAGCTGATATAGAGGGATTGGAATTACTGATGCAGCGAAAGATCGACGCTAAAGGGTTTGAAGACCTGTTTCGTCATTTACAGCAGGCAGCTCCTTCTTCCTCTTTACCGGAATTTTTAGGCAGTCATCCTGATATTGATAAAAGGATAGCATATATAAGAGAAGCATCAAAGTCGGCTGTGATAGAAGAAGACCAGCGGCTAAAAACTATTTTTGAAAAATTAAAACAATAAACAAATGCTTATTACAACCACCAGTGCCGTAGATGGCAGACCCGTACAGGAGTATCTTGGCGTTATCAATGCCCAAAGTATTATCGGGGCAAATATCTTCAAAGACATTTTTGCAGGCCTCCGTGATGTATTTGGAGGAAGAAGCAAAACCTATGAAAGAGTATTGGAACAGGCAAAGGAAGATGCATTAAGAGAACTGGCAGAAAAAGCACAGGCATTGGGTGCCAATGGCATCCTCGGTGTGGATCTCGATTTTGAAACTATCGGCGGTGGCGGCAGTATGCTGATGGTGATCGCAACGGGAACAGCAGTAAGATTATAAAGCGGTACCTGTAAGGATTACCTGATAAGAGTGGAGGTTCCTTTCTGGAAATAGGCTTTACCTGTATAGTCAACTGCCTTAACAGTCCATACAAATGTGCCGGTTGCCTGCAGCCGGCCATTTATTTTTCCATCCCATCCCTGCCCGTTTTGCCGGGTGGAGAAAAGCAATTGTCCCCAGCGGTTATACACATTGAAGTATTCTATATTTTTCATACCAACAGCGACAGGCAACAGGAGATCATTTCTGCCATCATTATTGGGAGTGAAACCAGTTGGCACAAATACAGTGGGCAATGTTTTAAACACATTGATATTGATAAATGCTGAATCGGCACATCCTTCCTCGCTGTAGCCAATTACTTTGTACCGGATACTGCCCGACTCTTCACTAAATATAGCTACCGGGTCGGAAATATTATTAGCTGATAAATTATCAGGTGGCAGCCATAGATATGAAGCCGCCCCGCTGGCCTGCAGTTTCAATGGCTGGCCGGTTATTACAGCAGTATCCCTTCCTGCAAATACTCTCATTTTAGGTAATACTATAATCCTGATAGTATCACTTACCGGTTTGGGGCATCCTCTTATATCAGAAACAGTAAAAATAAAATCAGTGGTTCTGGGTGGAAAGGCTATTGGATTCAGCAGTGTGGCATTGCCCAGGTAACTGCCGGGCCGCCACGACCAGGAACTGCCATCTGTTATTCCATTTAGTTGTGTGGAAGTATTATAACAAATAACCTGGTCTTCGCCTGCATCAGCGCTGGGATAAGGAACAGGTGTGACCATCACATTTTCAATAGCGGAACATCCGCCTATAATAGCAGTAACCTGGTAATTGGTGAGCACATTAGTTACTACCAGCGGGTTTTTAACCGTTGGATCAATGACCTGCCCTGCAGGGGTCCATGCATATTGTAATCCATCTGAAATGATACGCAGCTGTATGGTATCACCCCGGCAGATGGTGGTATCATTCATGGCTTGCATGCTCACTGCATTCACTACTCTTACCAATACAGAATCCCGGTTGATACAACCGCTTTCATTCAGTTCAACATAATAGTTGGTTGTGGTTACCGGCGATACAGTAGGCGTAGCAGTAGCAGGATTAGAGATATTGACCAATGGTGTCCAACTGAAAATGCCTGTACCGCTTGCTTGTAAGAGAACTGCATCATTCACACAAATAAGCGTATCACGGAAAGCAAGAGTGATGGGTGGTTTATCTATGATACTGATCGTTTGGGTGATGGTATCCCTGCATCCTCTTGTATCTGTTACGATGAGTCTGGCAGGTTTGGCGCCAATGAAAGGATAAGTATAAACAGGATTTTGCAATGCAGAAACATCATTGGTAGCAGATGGTTCGCCGAAATCCCAGCTCCATGAATTGGGAGTGCCATATACGGATGTGGTCTGATCGGTAAAAAGGGTAGGGTTGCTTATACAAATGCCTGATGAAGTAAAGCCCGGCACAAATCCCGGGAACACTCTTATCAATGCCGTAGCTGAATCAGAACAGGACTGATTTCGGTTGATAACCAGCTTTACTGTATATATGCCTATGGCCGGAAATGTGTAGGTGACAATGGGATTGGTTGACGTATTGATTATATTATTTGACTGATCCATAAATTCCCAGTCGGTAGTTACGATCAGGGGACTATTAGATTGATTAGCCAAAGTGATGGTTTGTGTATTCTTGCATAGCAGGTATTCCGGTTGCAACGATGCAGCAGCAATATCGCAATCTGCAATATTGATCTGTATATCTTTCCGCTGCCGGGCAATAACTACACCATTCCGTACTTCCTCTACGCAAACGGTTACCACATAGGCGCCAATATCAGGTGCAATACCAGTTATTAACCCTGTGTTTTGGTTTATCTGAACATTTCCGCCGAGTGGTTGAGATTCATTGAAGTTCGGAGTATTATAGGGTACCTGCGGAAAAGGCGGTGGGTTAGGGGGTACGCTGGCACCGCCACCGGAAGCGGTACTGGCATATGCCTCACAAAAGGAATAACGCAGTACATCACCATCAGTATCCTGTGCCGCAAAGCTGTAACTGAAATCGTTGTTGGCACAAACGATCACCAGGTCGCTGCCGGTAAAGAAGGCACTATTATTTTCAGGAGCTGTGGCAGATGTATTATTCCCGGGAATTTCTGCAGTGTAAGTAGCGCCTACATTGTTGTAGCCGGGTGATAAATTATTGATACCTGCAATACGGTAATTGACCTGGCTGGCCATTACATACCCGGCGGCAGAAGCAGGAAGTGTTACAAAAAAATTATAATACGCCACTTCGTAACAAACAGCAGGAGGGTTAGTGATGCAGGGATCAGGGTTAGAAATACTGATCGTTTCCTGGTTACTAATAGTCACTGAGATATCTGTTACTCTTAAATTACTTGTTTTGTCGAAGATGGAAATAATTGTAGGATTAGGGAACTGGCGTCCGCTGCCACAGCGCTGAAACAATTTTAGTGTTACATTATAACGGTACTGTCCATTTGCCATTCCAATGTAGGTATAGAACATCTCACCGCCGGTTATATGGCTGCTGCTGGCTGAAAAAGAAAAGACAGCAATAAATATCCAGATGATGAAAAGTTTTCTCACAGTAAAGAAAGAAATAAAACAACCTTTTGGGAGAACCTTACCTCTTTAAAGTTAAGCATATAATCGATAGACCCAAGCTCCCGGTTGCCCTGATCTTTACCTGAATGCTACCGGTTGGTTTAACATAAGTTCTTACAAGTCAAAACCCGGAAATGTTTATTTTTAAAGGTAATTTTACTCTTATGAAACGCATTTTAGCAGCCCTTCTTATTTGTCCCCTGTTTACCCTGGCACAGGATTGTAAGCTGAATAAAGAAACCGACCCTTACACAAAAGAGACCCGGCTTTCAACAGGCTTTATCTTTTTTGCCGGGGGATCTGTGACCATTGATGCTGACAGTAAGGAAATAGATATGCTGTTCTCCATAGAAGGAGCCAACCGGTGTTTCGATAATAACTCAACCGCTGTTATTTTCTTTGAGGGGAGTAAAGTAAAAATGAATTTACGTAATGCGGGTACAATGAATTGTGAGGGTCTTTTTCATTTTATTTATAAAAATTCAGTTACCACCACATCGCAACTGCAAAAACTGACCACTCAAAAGATCAGCAAGATCGTTTTTACCGGTAATGATAAAAAGGAGATCACGGTGACCCTTTCTCCGGCTGAACAGGAAGTGTTGGTGGCTCATGGCACCTGCCTGGTAAATGAGGCGAAGAGCCTGATCAAATAAGCCTTTAGGCA
>CAZTKV010000040.1:4981-13522 GCA_964614285.1 uncultured Chitinophaga sp.
ATGGCACCTGCCTGGTAAATGAGGCGAAGAGCCTGATCAAATAAGCCTTTAGGCAAGCAGAAAAACACTTAGTCCAAATAAAGGAAACGTTTAAAAGCAGAAAAATCCTTCTCCGGTTGCTTTTTCATTCCAGCATCTCCAATAAATTTAGTATTGTAATTTTTTAAATCCGATCCTTTAAAAGCAGTTCAAATTTCAACCCTATGGAAAAACAACCTGGTAGTGCTCTGGGCGTCTTTGACGCCGGTATATCATTGCAACAACTGGTAAGTAACCTTGTAGACAGATCTCTGACCACAGCTTGTCATAATAAGACCCGTATTGTGAACGAAGTGGCCAGGGATCTTGTCCTTGGTAAAGACAATGAAAGTGTAATCGCTGTGATCCGGGATCTTCTGGCTGCCACAATCCTCAATTCTAATAACGGCGAAATCCATATCAGCGCTGAGCGCTACAGTGATGTACTGATCCTGCTGATAGAAGAAAGAAATAACAATAATGGTTTTGCCTTGTCATTCAGTATAGGCTCCATAGAACCTGATGCAGCTAAAATCGGGGGTCATATTGCGATTGAAGGAGCAAGGAAAAAGAGAACACTTATTTCATTTAGTTTCCCTCACCAGTTAGTAGCCTGAAAGATCAATCTTTAAATTACCTGACCAATATCCAGGCAGCCCATTTGTATGGTTCATTACGGTATTTATTCTTCATCTTTGTCTGTGTATTGATAAATGCATCTTCAATGCTCAGGCCATCAAATATCTTTTTGTAAAGCGTTGTCATAAACTCAGCTGTTTCTGTATCCGGAACATCCCACAAGCTCATAATAAGATTTTTCACTCCTGCAATTTTGAATGCCCGTTGCAGGCCATAAACCCCCTCACTTCCCTGAATATCCCCAAGACCCGTTTCACAAGCGGAAAGTACAGCCAGTTTTGTGTTTGGTAAATACAGGTTAGACACTTCATATGCAGTTAAGATGCCATCCTGGATTCCTGTGACCGGTTTATTATCCCATGCATAATTAGCTCCAGCCATGGTTAGTCCTGAACGCATCAAAGGGTTATCTGACTGCCGGAAAACTTTTCCTTCCGAGGCAACAGAGTTATCTGGTTTTACTTTTGGGTCGGGAAAGAAAAAGCCATGTGTGGCGATATGCAATACTTCAGGAGAATTTGCACCAGATAATGATTTTATAGATTCTTCTGTGGCGTCCCAGCCAGTATAGGAAATGGTTGAAATCCCCTTTTGTTTTGCGAGAAAGGATATAGTATCTACTTCAGACCTGCTATTTGGCAGGTATTGGTAAATGTTCCCTCTTTCAAGGTCATCCGGCAGAGAACGGCTTACAAGATATGAACTGTGGTATTGAACAGCTGCTTGTTTTAATGCTATTGTATCACCGTCATAAAAAATACCACCATATAAACAAAGCTTACCGGACGTAATTATATTATTATGTATAAAATCAGCAACCGAACCTGTTGTGTTAAGTTGAAATAGTCTGTATCTGTCGCTTAGTCTTAAACTATCTGTGATGGCTAAAGCAGCAAACGGAATTTTGTGCAGAATGCCGGACGGGGAGAAAAAAACGGTAGAAATGCCGGCAAGATGTTTTTCCAGGGGCGACCAAATCAGCTCATACAACTGATTGTTCTTGGCATAACGAATATTTATTGTGGCTTCTTTTTTACTGCTTCTTGTTTTGGTAATAACGGAATCGAAGGCATTATTGTCAAAAAGCGATACCACAACAGGCCTGGTGTATCCTTTTTTTACTATCATGGCTGCATAGTAAACTTTGTTTGCAGTGTTATAAGTGAAAAATTCTATAGATGCTTCATTCATTTTTAATTTATTTGCAATAGTAGTAATAACTGGAGGATTGAACTGCTGCGAAATGAATTCCGGGGACAATTTGGTTAATTCTTTCTCAAGTTTCTCTGCTTGTTCTATTAATAAATTTACATCATCCTTATTGTCGTCAGACCTTGAAAAATGGTAAGTAATCGAATTTCTTATGTCTGTATATTTTTTGTATAACTGCTGGTAAGCAGGGTCTGTGTTTGTATTCCGGTTAGTAACTATTGAGGTTTTAAGCAATAAACCTTTTAGTAGCAACTGTATATTGAATGCTGTTTCAGCTAAAGTATTGTCCGGATTTATGACAATTTGTTTGTTTATTTCATTAAAATGGTTGTTCGCAAAATTCAGGTAGGCTTGTTTTTGGTTGTCGGACAGGAAAAGGAAATTCTTTTTTAAAGTCTTCTCTACGGTTTCAATACTTCTTTTCAAAACACTTTCTGCTTCTGAAATTTTTCCCCATTTTGACAGGTTTTTCGATTCATTCAGCAGGTAATTGGAATATTTTTTAGTGAGTGTGGTATTTGTTTTTTCTGCATTAGCAATCAAAAGTTTATAGACAGAATCTGCTTTGTGGTAATCTTCATTTAACGTCAGCAAAAGGGATTTGTAGTGTAAGTAAGTTGGGTAAATAAAGCTGAAGCTGAAATTTTTTTTATCAAAAGCTTCATCAAGTCCGAGCATTACCGAGTCGGCTGCTTTTTTTTCACTGATAAGTAAATGATACTGAATAAGCAGTGTACGGGTTTGTGTAAATTCCACAATGGTTTCTTTCTTAATATCCGGGATTATTTTTTTTAATGAATTAATAATGATCTTCAGGCTAAGAAGGTCACCTGATGATATATAGATGTTTCCAAGTGAAACAAGGGTGGAGATATAGTAGGCGCTTTTTTTTTGAAAAGTTGTTTCCAGGTTTTTCTTTGCAAGCAGGAAATACTTTTCTGCTTTTTTGTTATCACCGATAGTATAGTAGAAAGATGCCTGGTAGGATAGTACTTTACCATAAGTTGGATGATTCTCGCCGTAATACTCTTTTGCCCATCCCTGTAAGGTGTTATAAATTGAATCAGCTCTTTCGAGATCTTCAATATGCATAAAGAATGACCCAAAATTCGTCATATAGGTGATATGGCTCTGCGGGTCATATTTTATTGCATAATCTGGATTATAAAAAGAATCGCTTTCTTTTATAATTTTTAACCCTTCCGGGTACCTGTTAGTATGTATGTAACCAAATCCAAGATCAGACAGGCAACTGCTCAGAATAAATTGCACATCTTCCTTGTTATATATAGCATCAAAAGTATGAACAACGCCACCCTTGCTTAATCTGTCCATATTCATAAGTAAAACCTCTTTGCATTTTTCAAGAAAAGGAGTGGTTCTAAAGTAATTATTCCTTCGGTGATATATCAGGTAATGAATATTTAAAGCCGAGTAATACTTGATGTGTTTATTGCCGTATATGTGCAATACAATTTGTTCCAATTCTTCAATTATCTTTTCACATTCATCATAATTTTTAAGTAAGCCTTGCACCATTGCAGAGTAGTAAAGAAAATAGGGATAGATAGAATCTTTTTTTTGTTTGGCTGCTATAATTATTTTTCTGACGCTATCAGCGTGAAACTTTGCTTCTTTTAACTGCCCTATACTAAAAAGCCTAACCAATTCTCTTTGTGATAAAGCAAGTTCCGGATTCTGGGTATAGGTGATTGCAGATGCCAGGCAGAAGATTATAAGAATAATGATTCTCATGTGACTGGAAAGCTTAAAGCGTCGAATTTTTGGCAGCTACCGGATCGAAAACTGAAGAGGTTAACAAGGAATTGACTGTAAGTTTTCGAATAAACATTTTGCCGGGTCCGAGTGTCAACGCATAAGGAATAATATAGCCATCAGGGGTTTTCTGGAAGTTGCCAAACATATTTTCGGAAGTTATTTGCCCTTTGTCTTTGGACGAGATCGTTAGTATAGTTTTTACAAGGTAGTGGGATACTGTATCAACGTACCCGGTTATTTGTTGCCCGGATTTTAGCGTTATGTTTAGCTTGTAGCATACGAGGTCATCTGCCTCCTCCATCCCGTCAAAAACAATGATATGCCCTTTTTCTTTATAATTATAAAGAGGACCCTGAAGATCAAGAGTGCTTAAATAAATCTCTGCTTCTTCGGGTTTTAACGGTTGAGGTTCTTTCATCCCCTGGAAAGGGAAATACTGCCATCCGTTTTCTGGTGTTACAATAATAAAGCCCGGTGTTTTTAAAACGGTTACATCAAACCGCTGACCTGTATTGTGGGATAAATAAGCTTTCAAGGGTAACTCATAGGCATCTATTCTAAAAGTTCCCTCTATCGTAAGGGTCTTAAGGGAATCTAATTTTTGTTTGCCACCCATAGCCGCCACATGTTTTTCTACAATTTGGTCAACATCCTGACCAGATAGTTTAATAGTAACACTTAGGCAAGGCGGTAAAAAAAGCAGTAGGAGAATACCTTTTGTAAACCGGTGCATACGATTCAGGTTTAGAAATTACACAATATTAATTTGATGGCAGGGTACAGTGCTGCTAATGAATCAGAGCTACCGGAGAAAATCTTACATCAACCAGATAGACTATTAAATTAATGTTTTTTTGATAAAATCATTGAAGAAAATAAAAAACCCACTCCATGGAAGTGGGTTTTGAAAGAAAATGTTGATGTTATTAATACCTGTAATGTTCTGCTTTGAAAGGGCCTTCTTTTGTGATACCTAAATATTCGGCCTGTTCAGTGGTCAGCTCATCGAGCACTACACCAATTTTGGCAAGGTGCAGACGGGCTACTTTTTCATCCAGGTGCTTTGGCAGCACATATACTTTGTTCTCATAGTTCTTATGATTTTGCCACAACTCTATCTGCGCCAGGGTCTGGTTGCTGAATGAATTACTCATTACAAAGGAAGGATGACCGGTAGCACAGCCAAGGTTTACCAGGCGGCCTTCTGCCAGGATGATAATATCTTTACCATCTACATTATAAATATCCACCTGTGGTTTAATGGTATCTTTTGTATGACCATAGTTTGTGTTCAGCCAAGCAATATCAATTTCAATATCAAAGTGGCCGATATTACAAACAATGGCTTTGTCTTTCATCAGTTTGAAATGTGCGCCAGTGATAAGGTCACGGCAACCGGAAGCGGTAACAACAATATCAGCTTCTTTTACGGCATCGATCATTTTCTTTACCTCAAAACCATCCATCGCTGCCTGCAATGCACAGATCGGATCGATCTCTGTAACGATTACACGGCAACCGGCACCGGCTAATGATGCAGCAGACCCTTTACCCACATCACCATAACCGCCCACCACGGCAACTTTACCAGCCAGCATCACATCAGTAGCACGACGGATAGAATCCACCAATGATTCTTTACATCCGTATTTATTATCGAATTTAGATTTTGTAACAGAGTCATTTACATTGATAGCAGGCATTGGTAATGTACCTTTTGCCACTCTTTCATATAAGCGATGAACACCGGTAGTAGTTTCTTCAGATATACCTTTTACATGCTGTACCAGTTCAGGATAAGTATCCAGTACCATATTGGTAAGATCACCTCCATCATCCAAAATCATGTTCAGGGGTTTGTCTTTACCGCCAAAGAATAAGGTTTGTTCAATACACCAGTCAGCTTCTTCCTGTGTTTGTCCTTTCCAGGCAAATACACCGATACCGGCAGCAGCTATTGCAGCCGCTGCATGATCCTGTGTGGAGAATATATTGCAGGAACTCCATTTTACCTCAGCACCAAGGGCAACTAATGTTTCGATCAATACAGCAGTCTGGATGGTCATATGCAGGCAACCGGCTATTCTTGCACCTTTAAGGGGTTGAGAAGGGCCATATTCTGCACGGATAGACATCAGGCCGGGCATTTCAGCTTCGGCTAAACGGATTTCTTTACGTCCCCATTCTGCAAGGGAAATATCAGCCACTTTGTAAGGAAGGCTAAAGTCAATGGATTTTGTTACAGTAGACATTGTTTTACTTTTAATTGATGGCGGCAAAGGTAGCATATATCTGCCTAATAACCGCTATGAGAGCCGGTTTGGACCAGGTATATTTTGCACATTTTATTCTTGCTGTTAGTGCCATAAGACTGTCATGTTGAACGTTTAAGCGGTTGATAAAAGCCGAATCTGAACAAATAGAGATAACTTCATTTTATTAATTTTTAGCCAATGATCGCCTACGATACTTTATCAGAAGCTGTGAACGGACTTAAAAAAAGAGGGTTTGTGACTGATTTTAATCTTGAAGAAAATTGCCTAGTCTGTCACGGAGATAAATTTGATATCACTGATTTTGAAATAGTGGAGCTCCACCGTTTTGAAGGCAATACGGATCCTTCAGATGAAGCCATTGTATATGCCATTGAATCAGTAAAAGGAACAAAAGGCATCCTGGTAAGCGGTTACGGTATTTCTGCTGAAGGAATAAGTGCCGAAATGGCGAAGAAACTGAGTATGCACCGGGATTAACTTATTATTTTTTCCATTATATAGTCGTTCATAAAGTAACCGTTACCAATATCAAAGTCAGCTTCTTCAATTACAGTAAATCCCAGTTTTTCATAGAAGTCCTTTGCTTTATTATGCCTGTTTACCTGCAGTTGCAGCGCTTTGGCTCCCTGGCGCCGGATAACATCAGTAATGTGATTGATAACATATTTGCCGGTACCTTTTCCTTGTTGGTTTGAAAGCACATATATCTTATGTAATTTGAAAATGGCCGGCTCCGTTTCCTGGAAGGAGGCAAATCCAACCGGCTCATTATTGTCATTGACAATAATGAACTGTGCTCCTTCACCCATTTGTTTTTGCAGCGATGTATGGCTGTACATCATCTCCAGCATATACTCTATCTGTTCCTGCGACAGAATGGAAGCATAGGTTTGCGGCCATACGCTGTATGTAAGCTTTTGTATCAGCGGAATGTCTTCAGTAGTTGCCTTTCGGATATTAAGCATTATGGTCTTTTTTTGCGGGATCAAACATTTGTTGAGATAATTTCCGGTGTTCTCTTATCAGTTTACGGCTCAGGATAAGCGAAACGATGAATGATGCAATAGCGCCGCCGGCCAGGAGTGCTTCACTGAGATCTTTACCCGCAAAGGAATACTTATTGATAAACAGGAAAAAATCATAAGTACCATGAAAGAATACTGCGGCAATGATACCGGTTATCATCAGCAGGAGGCTCTTTCGGCTATTAAATTTTGCTTTGCCTACAAAATAACCCATCACTACTGCAAAAGTGCCATGTGCAGGCACACTCAGGAACATCCGGCTTATACCCACTTCCATACCTCTGCCCACTTCTGCGAATTTTAAAACATACATCAGGTTTTCTAACGTAGCAAATCCCATTCCCACCATCACACTGTACACTATCCCGTCAAGCGGTTCATCAAAACTTTTACGGTTAAATGAGTAAAGACGAAGGCCTAAGAACTTAGAGAACTCTTCGCTAAATGCCACAACCGCATAAGAAAAAACAGCCACTCCTGTAATAGTTCCATCAATAGTATATTGAAAAGCCTGCTCAAACAAAATAGCCGGTACGATGGCAATACAGCCCAGCAGGAAGCTTATAACAAGATTGAAACGTGGCTCCCTGTTGTATACATCTTTATAAAAAATGAAAAGTGAAATTGCAATACCCGGTGCAAGTGCTATGGCTATATATTGCATAAGTAGTTATTGATTACAGGGAAGATAAAAAGAAAACGGGGTTTACATTGCGTAAACCCCGTTGAATAAGGCCGGGCTAATCTTTTTTCCTGTCGAACAGCCGTTTCAGCAACCCCTTCTTTTTCTTAGTGTCTTCTGCAGGGGCACCGATCGGTTTGCTGTCCTCATCTCGTCTGACTACTGCAGAATCTTTTTTAGGAGGTTGTTTATTATCATCTTCTTTTACTGGTTTTGATTCCGGACCGATGTACTCATTATTGTCCATCTGGTAATCTTCTTCTGTGCCAACTCCCTGGTCCTGGCCTTCGGCTCCGGGAACAGGATCTGAATCACTGATAATGATATCTGCACTATTGATCTCGTTTTCCAGTTCTGCCGGTTTGATAAATTTTGCATCTTTCTCGATACCGAGTTTTTTATCAGCCAGCACTTTTTGAAAGAAATATTCTGTTATCGGCCGTGCTATCCTGGAACCATCTCCCTGGTTGCGCATGAAGGTATATTCAAAACCAACCCATGAACCCGCCAGTAGTTGGGGTGTATAACCAATAAACCAAGCATCCGCATTATCATCTGTAGTGCCTGTTTTACCACCCATCTCTGCGGCGCCTACTCTTGAGCGCATACCTCTTGCTGTACCTTTATCTACAGTACCCTGCATCATACGGGCCATTGTATAAGCAGTCACTTCACTGATAGCTTCTTTCCGGTTCACACTGAAATCAAATCTTTTTATTACGTTACCATTCCTGTCTTCAATTCGACTGATTGAGTAGGGCTTGGTAGAAAAACCACGACCGGCAAAAATGGTATAGCTCCATAACATTTCATAAATAGAAAGGTCGCAGGTGCCTAATGCAATAGATGGGTAAGGCTTGACTGGTGTAGGTATATTGATACGGCTTAAAAACTCCGAAAATTGTTTGGG
>CAZTKV010000040.1:13622-19983 GCA_964614285.1 uncultured Chitinophaga sp.
TTTTTGTATGTTTTGAAACTAATGCCACCAACCCATGCTCTTACTTCACCGGTTACCGGATCCATGGCCATAAAACCTGCCTGTTCCATTTGCAACAGGTATTTGATCGAATCCAGCGGAGTCAATACGGTGTCTTTTTCTCTGCGGCTGTTCCAGGCAAATATTTTCATTGGCACTTTTACATTAAAGGAAGCCCGGATCTCCTTATCACTCAGCCCGTCTTCTTCCAGGTTTTTCCAGCGGTCAGATTCTTTGATGGACTTTTCCAATAATTTCTCATGTCCTTTCCAGATGGAGCCTGTTTTCATATCAGACCGGGCATTGATACCTTTTTGCAGCATGGTCATATGCTGCGCCATTCCTTCTTCGGCATATTGCTGCATCTGGATATTGATGGTGGTATAAATTTTTAAACCATCGTTGTATATACTATAAGAATCACCATTTGATTTTTTCACATCCTTCAATGCTTCCTTTATCTCATCTTTCAGTACTTCACGGAAATAGGGTGCATAGCCGGTATTCTCATCCAGTTTTCTATAATTCAATTTGATTGGTAGTGCTTTTACTTTTGCTGCTACTGCCGCAGTGATCTTCCCATTTACTTCCATCTGGCCAATTACTGTATTCCTGCGATCAAGAGCTGCCTTCGGGTTTCTTACCGGGTTATAAATACTGTTACCCTTCAGCATGCCTACCAGTAGTGCTGCTTCCTCAATGGTTAGCCTGTCAGGTTCTTTTTGAAAGAATGTCCTTGAAGCATTCCGGATACCATAAATATTGTTGCCAAAAGGAACCGCATTAAGATAAAGTGTGATGATCTCTTCTTTTGTAAAATTTCTTTCCAGCTTTACCGCAATGATCCATTCTTTTAATTTTTGGATCACCCGTAATGCTTTGTTGGAAGCTCTTTCATTAAACAGGTTCAGCGCCAGCTGTTGTGTAATAGTACTTCCGCCGCCCTGTGAACCGAATGTAAAAATTGCCCGCATGGTCGATCTGAAATCAATTCCACTATGACTGTAGAACCTTTCATCTTCGGTTGCTACCAGTGCGTCAATCACATGAGGAGAAATATCACGGTATTTTACATTGCTGCGGTTACCTCTTTCTGTATAATATTTGCCCATCAGTGTTCCATCTTCAGCATACACTTCGGAAGCCTGGAGAATGGAAGGATTTTCCAGTTCATTTAATGAGGGCATTTTACCAAATACACCAAAATTCGCCAGGATGATTAATAAGATGAAGGCGATCAAACCGCCTGCGAAAAGACGCCAGAAAATTCGGACAGCTTTTTTCATATTTATTGAATAATGGTTGTGGTTAAATGGTGCTGCGGGTTTTCAGCAATTGAATACCGAAAATAAGAAAATCCTTTGCGGCGCTGCAACACCAGTATTTAAATTTTTGCGAAAGTGTGATAATGTGCTGTTTTTACTGTTAACCAGGGAGAAAGGCCTAGAACTTACCCGGTAAATGCTGCTCCAGGAAGCTTTTATAAACTTCGATATCCTTATTGGTTTTCAGCAATTGCAGGTTACTTTCAGAAATGATTGTAAAAGCATATTTGCCCCCTTTCAGCCAGGGTATTATTTCAGTGGCTGTTTTGGGCCTGGCTTTTTCCACATAATTAACGGCATCCTGTGCATCAGTGAAAGATGACATCAGCATCAGCCTGTTATCATCATCCAGTTGAAACATATCAACCGTATAGGTTTTGTTATAGTAGGTTTCCCTGTTATAACGGAAGAAGGCGTTTTTTGCTTCGTTAGAAAAAACCGGGTCTACTTTATTAAGTACCAATACAACATAATATTTGTCTGTAGCCTTATAGGTATATGGTGTAACTGTTTTTGTTGCAGGTTTTGTATTAATGGTATCAGGCACTGTTTTCGGTGGTGCCACAACTGTTGGAGGTTTTGTTTTAATTGAATCAGGTATTGGTCCCGGCCTGGGGGTTATTACTGTAGTCACAGGTTTTGCAGATACAGAATCTTCATTCCTGGTTACAACGAGATTTCTCAGTTCTTCCTCTATCTGGGTTCTTCTGTTTAATACATCCAATAATACATCAGCTTTTTCTGCCAGAGGAGTATTGGCAAATTGGTTGATGATAGAATTCAATACTCTCTTGGCAGTACTGTCTTCTCTTTGTTTAATGTAAAACACGGCTTCTATATAAAGTAGCTGGGGTGTCCAGAAATTCTTGCCGTAAATACTGTCTGCTTTTTTCTTTTGAGCAATGGCTTCCTCAAAATTACCTTCTATGAACAGGTCATATACTTTTTCATAGGTTTTTGTAGCTTCTGTATTACCTGTAGCATCTGCCGGGTTCTTTCCGGTGGTTACAATGGTGGTAAGGTTGCTGGCCGCATGCTTTTCACTCATGAGTTTTTTGATAGCTGCAGCTTTGGATGTTTCACCATTTTTATTATAACAGTAATAGAGATTGAAAAGCAATTCATCCATCGGGATGAAATCAGGGAAGCGGCTTCGCAGTTGTTCAAGCGTTTCTGTACCGGCCTGGCAATCCTCAATCCCCTGGATATAGGCCTTACCTAAAGAAAACATGGCAGCCTGTATTGAATCATTCGATTGTTGTAATTGTTCAGGTGTGAGGGGGAGACGGCCGTATAGGTCATCGAAGTTGATGCCTGTTGTTGATTCGGTGCTTTGTCCTTTTCCATCATTACCGGTTGTTTGACCGGTTTGCTGTGCCAGTTTGCTATTTAACAATGCTGCACTTCTTCTCCAGTTATCAATATTGGGTCTGTTGCCCCATTTAGCTTTAAATTCAGTTTGCCCCCTGCTTCGGGAGGATGCATTATAAAAATACCATTCCCCTTTCGTATCGCCTGTTGGAAAGAGACTTGTTGGTGCCGGGTTATTAACAGGAGGCAAGCCGGTGGTCAGCGGTTGCTCATCCTTCAATCCCTGCTCTCTGCGTTTCTGCCGTACTAATTTTTTTACAAAATCACGACGTTCTTCTTCCGGCATAGCAGCGATGCGTTGCATGCTATCCTGTCTTTCTATGATCTCAAGATTGGAAGCCAGTATACCCAGGGAATTTTTCCGGCTTCTTATCTCATCCGGATTTTTTACGACAGGGTCGTCAATTTGTAAGCTGTCGTAAAAGTTATAAGCCTGCCTGTATTCTTTGCGGGAAAAAGAAAGTTCAGCGAGTTGCAGAAAAGCTTTGTTTCGTTGCCCCGGATTGTTACTTGTCATTTGTGTGCTTTTCAGCAACAATGCCATGGCGCTTTCTACATTGTTTCCTTCCAGTTGCATTTGGGCTGCCATGTAATAGATGATATCACGATAGTCAGCATATTTATCCCGCTTCGCCATTTTCAGCAAATCGGCTACGTTTTTCTCAATATTTTTTTCGCCGCCGTCTTTATTGGTTCTTATAGTGGAAAGCCTTGCATAAATTTCCAAAATAGGATCAGTAGTCCGGCTGATAGCCCTGTTGTAGTTCTTTTCAGCTTCTTTGTAATTACCTGCCAGCTCAAATAATTGCCCGGCAAGGTATTCCCATCGGGCTCTTTCCTGCTGATTGGTGGCATTACTCAATGCCTCGGCAAGATGAACAGCAGCACTGTCCCACATATTTTGTTTATAAAACCAATAGGCCTGCACTTCATGAAGGTCATTGTATAATCTTTTAGGGAAAACGGGATCATTTCTCAATGTCACGATCAGGCTTGCAGCTTCCGGAAACTGGTCTTGTGCAAGAAAATTTCTTATTTGCCAGATAAATGCATCATTTCTGCTGGGAGGTTGTGAAAGCATTCTTCTCGGCAGGCTGTTCTTTTCTTTTGTGGCAATGCTTAATGCTGAATTACCATCCCTGCCACTGCCGATAGTTTTGTAATATCCGTCTTTCTCTTTCGGAGCAAAGGCATAGTTCATAAACTGGAACATCTGGTAGGCAGAATCGAAGTCTTTTTGTAAGTAATAGGCGGCGCCCCATAACAGGTAAAGGTTATCAACCCAGTCATTTCGCAGGTCATGCAGGGCAATACCGGATGAGGCTTTGTAAGTGATAGAATCCAATTGTATCGAATCGCCGGCCGTTACATCAAGAGAATAGTTGTAAAACGGAAGTAATTTGGAGAAATCATCGGTGAAGGAAGACTTAGCTCTTTCCAGCACTTCGTTTAGTTTGTTGTTTGCATTGAACGCATAATTGTAATGAGTAACAGTATTCTGAACAAAACGGCGGGGTACTGTAAATTTTTTTTGGTCCGATTTTTCAGATCGCAGGACTCTTTCTTCGTATTCCTTAGGTTTTTTGATATTCAGATCGAAACCCAGCTGGCTAAAGGCGGGTAGACTGGCCTGTAAAAGGATAAGGAAGAAAACCGCAGTAATAGTATATCGGGTGGGTCGCATTTTCCGGCGCAATCTAAAGTCTTATTAACTGAATTTCAAATAATTTAGTATAAAAGTAAGGCAATTTTTTTGCCCTGTTTTTACACGCAGATAAGGGGTAAAACCCGGATGCATTTCTTATCTTTAAAATCCAAAAATCCTTTTATGGCCAAATTAGAAGCCGGTTCAACCCTGCAACGGCTGAGAAACCGATACCGCCTCGTGGTGATGAATGATGATACATATGAGGAGGTGGTGACCTTTAAACTGTCCCGCCTCAGTGTTTACGTCATGTTGAGCACAATATTTGTAGTATTGGTTGGTCTAACAGTAGCCCTCATCGTTTTCACACCTCTGAAGTATTATATACCTGGTACAAGTACTGATTATAAATCAGTTATGGAGCTGAAAAGGCTTCAGTACAGGGTAGATTCAGTTGAAAGACAAGATGCTTATAAGACCCAGTACATTTTGGGAATCAAAAAAGCACTGGGAGGAACCGGGACAGCACCACTGGATACGACCACCATTGTGTTACCCAAGATTGATATTTCTAATGACTAATGAATAAAACCATGTTTAACGCTAAAAACAAAACCGACATGCAACAACCGGCAACAAATGGCAATGGCGGAGCTACTCTCATCAGCTCCGGCACCATACTCAAAGGTGATATCAGCAGTAATAATGACCTGCGGATCGATGGCACTGTGGTTGGAAACGTAAAAAGTTCTTCAAAAATCATCATTGGCAGCAGTGGGGTGGTTGAGGGTGATATTATAGGGAACCAGGCTGATATTACCGGGAAAGTGACTGGAAATATCCGGGCTAAGGAATTGCTGCAACTCCGCGGAGAATGTATGGTGAATGGTAATCTTTATGCAGGTAAATTGCAGGTGGAACCTTCAGCAACCTTCAATGGTCAATGCCATATGGGAGCCAATATTGTGGAGATGAGCAATAATGAACAACAAACAACAGCGGCCGTCCAGTAATAATAGTGATATACTTCGCTATGCCAGCCTCGGCACCCAGATACTGGTGGCTATAGGATTGGCTGTGTTTGCCGGTATTAAAATTGACAAATGGCTGCATACATTTCCATTGCTGGCCTGTGTATTACCTTTGCTCGTCCTGTCGGCAATTTTTTATAAAGTATTCCGGGAAACAAGCAGGCCAAAGAAAGATGAATAGTAAACCACTGCAATTTATCCGACCACTGATATTCGTTTTCACTTTCATAATGGCTTTTTCTATTACAGGGAAGTCGTGGCTGGAAAAAAATGGTGTTGATCAGCTTGTACTCATTGGAGGGAACCTGTTACTTTTTATTGTTAGCCTTACAGCATTCTTTATCACATTCAAAGCATTAAAATCTGCCAATCCGCAGGCTTTTGTCCGGGCTATGTATGGCAGTTTTATGATCAAATTCTTCCTGATTGCTGTAGCTGCGTTTATATATATCATGATCGCTAAAAAAGAGGTAAATAAACCTGCCCTGGTCATTTGCGGCGGTTTGTATATTATTTACACAGCCATTGAAACAAGGGCTTTGATGAAATTGCTGAAGCAAAAAAAGAATGCCTAAGAAAGAAGTACCTGTTGATCATCTTCAAAACTATCTTCCTCCCGGTACGGGGGAAGCTGTGATCAGTTACCTGCATCAGTATAAAGTGCACCTGACCATTGCTAAGGAACGCAAAAGTATTTTAGGCGACTACCGGCATCGTACACATCATACCAATCACCGCATCAGTGTAAATGGTAACCTGAATACGTTTGCTTTTCTTATTACTTTATTACATGAAATAGCCCACCTGCTCACTTTTGAACAATACGGGAACAAGGTATCTGCTCATGGCAGGGAATGGAAAGCGATATTCGGGCAACTATTACATCAGTTTGTCTCAAACAAAGTCTTTCCGGCTGACATAGAGAAAGAATTATTAGAATCATTGAAAAACCCTGCGGCCAGCAGTTGTGC
>CAZTKV010000041.1:0-19786 GCA_964614285.1 uncultured Chitinophaga sp.
GATAAACTCACCCCGGTCTTTACGTTGGGTAAAAGCCTGTTTATCTATTTCAGCCAGTCTTTTTCGCAGCAATGAAATCTTATCCCTTACAATCCGTCGGTCTGTTTCAATTTCACTTTCACCCGGGCCCCTGGTACCTATACCACCACCCAGCCGTTCCAGGTGTTTCCACATGCCTCTGAGCCGGGGTAATATATATTGATATTGTGCCAGTTCCACTTGTGCTTTTGCCTGTGCTGTTTTAGCTCTGCGGGCAAATATGTCGAGGATCAGGTCACTGCGGTCGATGGTTTTTACTTCCAGGGCCTTTTCAATATTATTTATCTGGGCTCCGCTGAGCTCATCGTCAAATATGACGATCCGGATATTTTTTCCATTGATGTAACTTTTTATTTCTTCCAGTTTGCCTTTCCCGATAAAAGTCCGGCTATCCGGGTGAGGAAGCTTTTGAGTGAATCTTTTTACTGTTATGGCACCGGCAGTTTCTGCCAGGAATGACAGTTCATCAAGATATTCCTGTACCTGTGTGTCTGTCTGGTCTTTCTGAACCAATCCTACCAGAACCGCTTTCTCTTCGTTTTGAATGATATTCTTTTTGTCCAGCATAGTAATAAAACACCCCCGGCAAAGCGAGGGTTCTGCAAAGGTAAAAAATACTAAAGCCTGATGATAAAAATAAAAGCGGCTTTGTAAAAGAGCCGCTTTATTTTATATAGATAATTTTTATGTATTAAAGTCCGCTCAGTGTAAGACCAATCGAAAATGGCCTTACCTGTGGTCCAAACCCATCTCTGATAAGTGAGGTGAATTGATAACTTCCATACAGGCTGAAATGACCATATCCAACCCTGGCCATGCCGGATAAACGGGTTTTATTAAAAAAACGTTTACTGGATTCTTTCATTACGTAATCGTTTATTGTTCCTCCATCTTTATTTTCAAACTTGGTATTCCTAGTATGCGCATTTAACAACGTACCGATCTTGACACCGATAGCCAATTTAAGCCCTTTACCTGTTACCGGATCAACAGAATAACGGAACTCAATGGGAGCTTCCAGGTAAGTAGTGGCCAGTTTTGTCTTCTTGAAATGATTGGTGTCGCTTTGATCAGTGAAGTAAAGAGTATTAGTGGCATCTTTTATGCCCACATGTGTTTTTGAAAAAGTAATATGATCAGATCCGATACCAGGTCCAAAAGCCATACTCAGGTTAGGGTTTGTTTTGAAAGGGAAATCGTACATGAAATATACATTGATACTTTTCGAGAGCCCGCCGGTATTAATAGTATCCGGTTTACCTGCCCAGCCTGTATATCCCAGCTGAAGCATAAAGTGATCATTAGCCCTGTTTGCCAGGTTTGGTTTATCTTTTTTCTTTGGGGGTTTTGGATTGTCCTGTGCAGTTACAGAAAAAACCATCACTGCGCTAAGAGAAAGCAATAAAATCTTCTTCATAAATATTTTAAGTAGTGGACAAATGTATTTTCATCCCGGTTAACAAAAGGTTAAAGAACAACCAGTTGCTGATCAAAATAAATGCTCCGGAAAAAACCGAAGCATTTGTGGACCCTGTTGGGATCGAACCAACGACCCCCTGATTATGAGTCAGGTGCTCTAACCGTCTGAGCTAAGGGTCCTGCCGGTAAGGCGGCTGCAAAAGTATAAAAAAAGCCTTGTAAACAAGTCAGTTGATATATTAAATGTAATGCTTAGATTTACGCCGCTTTGCGTATGCTTGATAATGAGGTTATAAAGAGATTGCTATCTGCTATTGCTTTTACTAACGACCAGGCTGCCTACAAGGAATTATTTGTCCTGTTGCACAGTCGATTGAAGCAATTTGCTTATTCTATTTTAAAATCCCAGGAAGAAGCAGAAGAGCTGGTATCTGACCTTTTTATAAAGGTTTGGCAGAAAAGAGATCAGCTTACAACAATTGAATCTCCCCTTTTATACTTTTATACCACCGCCAAAAACCTGGCTTATAACAGGCTGAATAAACAGAAAAGACAACAAAATCTTCAGCCGGAAGAATGGCTGGTACACCTGAACAGTATTTATTTTGACCCGGAACAGCTAATGATGACAGAGGAAATGATGCGCCAGATCAGGCAAGCTGTCAATAGCCTCCCGCCCCGTTGCCGTATAATATTCAAGTTAGTGAAAGAGGATGGCCTTAAATATAAAGAAGTAGCTGAGTTACTTCAGTTATCAGTCAAGACCATCGAAGCCCAAATGGCGATAGCTCTTCGCCGACTTGGAAAATGCATGCATCTGGAAATCAATCATTTATCGGCAACTAATTTCAATACAAAAAAAAGTTAAAATCTTTTTAGGGGTAAATGGTGGTTTTAAGTGTCTTACCTTTTTCATCAACCAACGTTTAATGAGTCAGGAGAAATTTTGGGTATTGTTTTCAAAAAAGCTATCAGGAGAAGCCTCAGTGGAAGAATTGGGATCACTGGAAACACTCATTAGCGAACATCCCGAGTGGCAATATGCTATACAAAACCTGGAAGATCTTTGGAAGCACCAGTCTGCAAATGACTATGTACAGGAGGAAGATGCATATATGCTTCATTTGCACCGTATGACAGAGTTAAATGTCCCGTTTGGTGAAAATCTGGAAGCAGAAGCATTGGTGCCAGATAAAAAATCCGGTTTTAGAAAGTGGTACTGGGCTGCTGCAGCTATCATTACTTTGGCTGGCCTCTTTGCATTTAGTGATTTTTTTAATGGAGGCAGTAAAAGAAGTAAGATAGCTCAGCCGGTAAATGAAGTATCAACCCGTCCAGGCTCAAAATCTAAAATACAGTTGCCCGATGGATCGGTTGTGTGGCTGAATGCAGGAAGTAAGCTGACCTACACAAAGGATTTCGGAAAAGAGATCAGGGAGGTTACATTGATTGGTGAGGGTTTTTTTGATGTTACTAAAAACATTGAAAAACCATTTATAATAAATACAACCAGTATCAGTATTAAAGTACTGGGAACTGCATTTAACGTAAAAGCCTACCCTGAGGATAAACAAACAGAAGCCAGCCTTATTCGTGGTAGTATTGAAGTAACTATTAAGAGCCGGCCAAATGATAAGATTATTCTATCTCCCAGTGAAAAGCTGGTTGTAGAAAATGAAGTTCCGAAGCCTGAAATAAGAGAAAGGCGCACCGGTAATATTGAAAGAACCCAGTTGCCGGTAATTAGCACATTGATGTCTGTTAACAAACTTAAGTACAGCCCTGTTGACAGTACGGTGGCTGAGACACAATGGGTAAACAATAAACTGGTGTTCAGGGACGAATCTTTTAATGAGTTGGCTGTAAGAATGGAGAGATGGTATGATGTAGAGATTGAAATTACGAACCCGGACATTGCTGAAGAAAGACTCAACGGTATTTTCGAAACAGAAACAATTATCCAGGCACTTGAGGCTTTAAAGGAATCTATTCCATTTAAATACGAAAAGACCGGGAACAAAATAATTATTCACCGCTAATGCTTATGCCATATGATTGCTTTGCACAACACATCCTGAGTGAAGGGTAAAAAAAATTGCGGGATTTCGTTGCAGCGAAACCCCGCCGGTTAACATGTCAAGGAGCAGATTTCAGATGAAGTCTGCATTATTAACCCTTCAAATGTAAAATATGAAAAAAAACGAAACGACTGCTGTTTCTGAAAAGGTTCATCTGTATCAAAAGTTTGCGAGAATTATGAAATTGACGATTGCATTTCTGCTGATTGCCTGTTTACAGGTATCTGCCCGTGGCTGGTCGCAAGATCGGATTACTCTGAAAATGAATGAGGCAGAGATTAAGAAAGTATTGTTTGCTATTGAAAAGAAAAGTAACTACCGCTTTCTCTTTAGCGAAAATGCTTTAAAAAGAAAACATAAGGTAACGCTGAATGCCGTTGATGCACCTGTAACAGAGATCCTGGACAAAATACTGGCCAATACCGGGGTGAGCTACAAGATACTGGGCTCAAAACTGGTTGTTTTAAAGGAAGGTATTACAGCAAATGAAATTCAATCGCAAGAGATCAAAGTCACCGGAAAAGTTACTTCTGCCACCGGCGAGCCTTTAGCAGGAGTATCTGTATCTGTAAAAGGTTCCAGAACAGGAACGGTTACTGATGCGAATGGTAATTTCTCACTCACTGTTCCTGATGATGCAGTGCTTGTGTTCAGTTCTGTCGGCTATGAGCCTGTTGAAATGGCAGTAGGTGGAAAGTCTACGCTTACTGTTTCATTGCAACAATCTTCCCGTAAAATAGATGAAGTGGTGGTGATTGGTTATGGTACGGCCAGCAAAAGGGACCTGACAGGTTCTATTACCAAAGTAGCCGGAAAAGACATAGCCGATAAGCCTAACACTAACCCAGTTGCAAGTTTACAGGCAAAAGTGGCCGGATTGACTATTATCAATAACGGTACACCTGGTGCTGCCCCTGATATCCGTATTCGTGGTACAAACAGCCTTGGTGGAAATGTGAGACCCTTATATGTTGTGGATGGTATTTTCAATGATAATATTGATTATATCAACCCTGCTGACATCGAATCTATTGAAGTTTTGAAAGATCCTTCTTCGCTGGCCATCTTTGGTGTTCGTGGTGCGAATGGCGTTATTGCGGTTACTACTAAAAAAGGCAAAGCAGGCCAGACTGTTGTAAACTTTAATACTGCTGTTGGATTTAAAAAACTGGTGGATAAAATTGCCTGGGCCAATGCAAGTGAGTTCCAGACGTTGTATGAGGAAGAAAAGATAAACATCGGCGCTAACTCACCATTTGACTACAGTAAATGGACAGCTAATACTGACTGGGTAGATGCAGTGACAAGAACAGGTAAGTTTAATACTAACAACCTCAGCATTTCTACCAGTACTGAAAAGAATAAATTCTATATGGGTGTGGGCTATACCACTGATGAAGGTATAATCAGGCATGAAAAACTGAAAAAAATTCAACTTACCCTTACCGATGAGCTTAAAGTAAATAAATTCCTGAAACTTGGTTTCAATATCAACACTGTTAAACAGGATAATCCTTATGGAGCTGACTGGGTACTGGATGCGGCCCGTAAAGTAATACCACAGGTAAGTGCAGGTACAAAATCTGTCTTTACAAAAAATCCTTACGGGTTAGACAGTAATACATACAATCTGTACTATGAACTGCCCCTTATCCAGAATTCAGGGGTGATCAATCCATTACTCATACTTGAAAATGAGTGGGACAAAACGATTAGTCAGGAAAATAGAATAGTGGCAAGCGCCTTCGCAGAATTTACTTTACACAGAAACCTCAGCTTCCGCTCAACCGTGTATGCTGATATGAGTAATGTGAATGCCAGGGTGTATACACCTGTATATAATGCCTACGATGCGGCAAACGATGTAGCATTCCTGTACAGTAGAAGAACCGGAGTAAGGGAAAGTGATGATTCGTATAAAAAATTCCAGACAGATAATATTTTAACGTATAAAGGCCGTATTTCCGGTGATCATAACATTACAGGAATGGTTGGTTTTACGACCTATGATTTTCGCTATGCAGGCCGTTTCGGTTCATCCCAGCAAAGCATTACCGGTAATGCTGTTCCTAACGACAAAAGATTCTGGTATGTAAGTAACGGATTTGAAGATCCCCTGAGTGTAAGAGCTTCTTCAAGCCAATACGAAAGAACAACCGCTTCTTTCCTTGCCAGGGCCTTATATAATTTCAGAGGTAAATATTATTTTAATGCATCTTTCAGGATGGACGGAACTTCAGTATTCCCTAATAACCAATGGCAACCATTCTGGGCTGTTGGTGCTGCATGGGAATTGACCAAAGAAGAGTTCATGCAAAATCAGAATGTGGTTGACTTCCTGAAGTTAAAAGCATCAACCGGTGTACTTGGTGTTCAGAATACCGGTGGATACAATTACCCTGCCTATCCATTATTGCGTACAGGATCTGCAGCTGTATTCGGCGACCTTGTATATACAGCGGCAGAAAATGATTACCTGGCAGATGAGAACCTGAAATGGGAAACTAACCATGCGACTGAAGTGGGTGTAGAACTGGATGCATTTAAGCGCCGTCTCCATTTCGAAGCTGCTTATTATACTAAAACAACCAAAGGTCTGTTATCAAGAGTAAACAATGGTGGATTGAGTGATGGTTTATTGAACCAGGGCTCTCTTAGAAATAATGGTTTAGAATTTGCTGCTGCATGGACACAAACATTAGGAAGAGATCTTACATTAACTCTTGGAGGTAACCTGACTACATTTAACAATGAAGTACTGTCTCTGGCTGGTGATGGTAAGGATATCTTCGATGGCCCGTCTATTACAAGAGTAGGTTCTCCCATTGGCTCCTTCTACGGATACATTGTTGAAGGCGTGTACCAGACATATGCAGAGAAACTGGCATCACCTGTAAATACAGAATTTGCATATGGCCCAGGGGACCTTAAATACAAGGATATTAACGGTGATGGTGTTATCAATACAAATGATAAAACCATAATCGGTAATCCTACGCCTGATTTCACTTATGGTGGTTCTGTAGGATTAAAGTACAAAGGATTTGATCTGGGTATTGACTTTGGTGGTGTATATGGCAATGAGATATTCCGTGTGTGGGGTGCAACCGAGTCCCCTTTTCAGCGGGTAAATTATCCAAAGTTCAAGATCAACAGGTGGACAGGAGAGGGTACATCTAACTGGGATCCTATATTAGGGCAGGATCACAGGATTAATTACGAGAACTCTACTTATTCCATTGAAGACGGAAGCTACTTCAGGTTAAGAAACGTTCAGGTTGGATATAATGTTGAACCTAAGTTTATCTCAAAACTGAAAATGAAATCACTCCGTTTATTCCTGAATGTGCAGAATATGAAGACATGGAAAAATAACCTTGGTTATTCACCTGAGTTTGGTGGTTCTGCCACTCAATTCTCTGTTGACAGAGCAGGTAATGCGATACCAATGGTAACGACATTTGGATTAAACGTAAATTTTTAAACTATTAAATAGCAAAAAATGAGAAATTTTAAAAGCACTTTTTTTGCATTGTTGCTTGCCCTGCCTTTTCTTATGATGTTGAGCGGTTGTGAAAAATTCCTGGACCGTAAGCCGCTGACGGCTACCCTGGAAGATTTGAACCAGGGTGGTATCGAAGCAGAAATATTTGGTATTTACAGTAACCTCAGAAATAGCCCTGGATTTACTACCATTCCCTGGCTCGGTGTGCATGATTTCCGTTCTGATGATTCAGAAAAAGGAAGTGATGCTGCTGATGGCGCAGAATGGGTGGCACCCTTTGATAACTTTCAATATGTAAAGGATCTTTGGGCTACCAACGTTTACTGGGATGATCATATGACCCTGATACAATTGGCTAATTCGGCTATTCACAAAGCAGACTCTTTAGGATTGACTGATGCCAGTACTATGCTGAACGTAGCAGAAGCAAGGTTTATGAGAGCTTTTTCTTATTTCGACCTCGTAAGAACATTCGGAGAAGTTCCAATTCACTCCGGTAAGATCTATCAGTCCTCTGATCTTTGTAAACCAAAGAATACGGTTGCTGAAGTATACGCCTTTATTGATGCTGATCTTCAGTTTGCCGCAGCTACATTACCAGCTTCATGGGGTTCTCAATACCCGGGAAGATTATCTACCGGAGCAGCGAAGGCATTGCATGCAAAGACTTATTTATACAGGCAAAACTGGGCACAGGCCTTAGCATTATGCCAGCAGGTTATAGGTTCTACTACATATTCTTTGAATTCCAGTTATTATGGAATTTTCAAAGATGCCGGCGAAAACAGTGGGGAATCAATTTTTGAGATACAGGCTTATGTTAGTCCTAATGGTTCTATTGATCAGGGTTGTGGTTTTGCTACCTGTATGGGTGTAAGAGCTGCCACCGCTACCGGATGGAACCTGGGATGGGGATGGAATACACCAACAGATAACCTGGTGAATGCATTTGAAGCAGGAGACGTAAGAAAAGGATCTACCATTCTTTTCTCTGGTCAATCAGATGATCCATCCACCGGTGGTTATGGAAGGGTACTTCCCAATTCCATCTTTGACCCAGTACCTGGTCCGCTTCCAAGAAAGTATTGGAACAAAAAAATATATGCTGATCCTGCTTACCGTGCTTCTACAGGTTTTAGTGATAACCCGAGATGGATCAATAAAAGGATTATCCGTTATGCTGATGTATTGCTGATGGCAGCAGAAGCAAGTAATGAATTAGGCCAGGGGGCCACTGGTATCAGCTGGCTCAACCAGGTAAGAACAAGGGCTGGTCTTTCTGGTCGTACCTATACTACACAGGCACAAATGAGAGCAGATATAAAACACGAAAGAAGAGTGGAATTTGGTGTGGAAGGAGAACGCTTCTTTGACCTGGTAAGATGGGGTGACGCATTATCTGTATTGGGATCATTAGGTTATACTAATCGTTGCAGATATTACCCGATTCCACAACCTGTGATTGACAGATGCGGAGGTACTATTATACAAAATCCCGAATGGTAATTATTTGAAACAAAATTTCTATAAATAGAAAATTTTAAAAAATGCACATGAAAAAAAATATTCAGCACTACGCACTGGTTGCAACAGTTGTTTTGCTGGCTGCCAGTTGTCAGAAAATGAGCCGTCCGGCTTTAGGAGATTATCCTCCTGATACGAATCCCCCGGGAGGCCCATTGAAATTTTATACGGCATTTGATGGAACAAGTACTGATCCTCTTCGTAATGCGGTAGACAGTATTAAGGCAAACTTTGCTTCCAGTAACCCGTTAGCATCTATTGATGGTGTTTCCGGGAAAGGGATACAAGGAGCTACGGCAAAAGACAAAGCCATTAAGTATAATAATGCGAATGATTTTGCAAAATCAACAAGCTGGTCAATTTCTTACTGGATGAAGAATGTTCCTGCCACTGACGGGGAACCTGAGTTTCATTTTTCACTCACTTCTAAAGATTACTGGCATGAGAGCGGACTGTTTCTTTTAGTAGAAAAAGGTGGTCCAGATCCTGGTAATAGTACTGCTACACAAATGGCCTGTAAACTGGCTATTGAAGATTATTGGGTTGAGTTTATCGGAACCGAAAGACTGCCTAATGCATTAAATGGAAACTGGCATCACATTGTCTTTACTTATGATGAAACAGATTCAAAAGTAAGAGCCTATGTAGATGGTGCGTTGGCCAAGACCTCAGGTACTGTAATGAAAAATGGTAATCCAAGAGGAGCTACACCATTTACAAATGCAGCAAGCCTGGTTGTAGGTGGTTGGAATAAGCATGCTGGTATTAGTGGTGTGGGAGATGCCTGGATACATTCATATTCCGGAGGCATGGATCAGTTCCGTTTATATGGTAAAGCATTAACTGCTTCGGAAGTGACCGCTTTATATAACAGCAGGTTATAAAATGATTGACTGAAGATTTTTGGCAATCGCAGAGTATAAGCAGTAAAAAGGGGCTGAACAATAATTTGTTTCAGCCCTTTTAAACTTAATTGGGTTAATCTATTAGAAATTTGCTACATGTTTAAGCAGACCCTCTCTTTTTTATTTGCATTCGTTTTTGGTGTTCTTTTAGTAACAGGAGTTAGCAGTTGTAAAAACGGAAAGAACACTTTATTTACCAGTTTGCCTTCCTCTCAGACAAATATTACTTTCACCAACACCCTGGAAAAACATAAACTTTTCAATATTCTCTACTATCTCTATTATTATAATGGCGGTGGTGTCGCTGCAGGTGATATAAATAATGACGGGCTACCGGATATTTATTTTACCGCAAATAATAAAAGCGGTAATAAGTTATATCTCAACAAGGGAGATTTTAAATTTGAGGATATTACAGATAAAGCTGGCGTGGCTGGTAAATCTGACTGGTGTACCGGTGTTTCTATGGCTGATGTAAATGGTGATGGCTTTCTTGATATATATGTAAGCTCAGTCAATAATAAGTATGAATTAAAAGGACATAATGAGCTATTCATTAATAATGGTAATAACACTTTTACGGAGAAAAGTGCAGACTATGGACTTAATTACTCCGGCCTTACCACCCAGACAGCATTCTTTGACTTTGATCATGATGGCGATCTTGATTGCTATGTACTGAATCAATCACACCATCCCCATTCAAATATTGTGGATACGAATAACCGGAAAAGATATGATTCTTTATCGGGAGATATCCTTTACCGTAATGATGTGAATGTAACCGGGAAGTTTATTGATGTTTCAAAGGCAGCGGGGATTTATCAAAGTAATCTTGGTTATGGTTTGGGAATTGCAGTGGCCGACATTAATAATGACGGATGGGAAGATATTTACATAGGGAATGACTTCCATGAGAATGATTATTACTACATTAATAATGGCAATGGCACATTCACCGAAAGTGGCGCTAAGCATTTTAATCACTATAGCCGCTTTAGCATGGGAAATGATGTTGCTGATTATAATAATGACGGGCAGCTGGATGTAGTAACAGTTGATATGCTGCCACCGGATGAAAAAATTTTAAAAACATATGGCAGTGACGAGAACCCCGATATCTATAAAGTAAAATTGGAGATACAGGGATATCAGCATCAGTACTCCAAAAATTGTCTGCAAAGAAACAATGGGAACGGAGTCAGTTTTAGTGAAATATCCCTGATGAGCGGTGTGTCTGCAACAGACTGGAGTTGGGCGCCACTATTTGCTGACTTTGACAATGACGGGAATAAAGACTTGTTTATATCAAGTGGTATAGTAAAACGTCCGGTTGACCTGGATTATGTCAGGTTCGTTTCTGACCTGAAATCAAAAGGCATGGATCAGACAGATAAGTTTGATGAAGAATCTATTGAGGCTATGCCAGATGGGAGCTCTCATCCCTTTTTATTCCGGGGAGATGGGGATTATTCTTTTAAAGATGTAAGTAAGGAATGGGGCACTGCCAAAATGAAAGGCTATTTTAATGGCTCAGCCTATGCCGACCTTGACAACGATGGCGACCTTGATCTTGTTATCAATTGTATTAATGCTAAAGCTGCTCTGCTGAGAAATAATGCGCCAAAGAAAAATTACATATCACTCTCTTTCAAAGGAGACAGTCTGAATAGCTTTGGACTTGGTACCAAAGCATATGTATTTACCGGCGGCAAAATGCAGTATCAGCAACTAATGCTGACAAGGGGGTTCCAGTCATCCTGTGATACAAGATTACACTTTGGCTTGGATTCAATTGCAACAGTAGACAGCATCCTGGTAGTCTGGCCAAACCAAAGGTCACAAACAGTAAAAAATGTTTCTGTAAATAAGACCATTAGTTTTTTGCAGAAAGATGCAACTGGTATTTTTGATTATGCTGTTTACGTTAAGCAATCCCCCTCATTATTTACAGATGTCTCACAAAATATTGCCTGTAACTGGAGACATAAGGAAAATGAATTTGTTGATTTTAATGTACAATACCTGATACCACATGCATTATCAACAAGAGGACCCAAAATTGCCGTGGGTGATGTAAACGGAGACGGGCTGGATGATTTTTATGCATGTGGCGCCAAATACCAGCCGGGTGTATTAATGATTCAACAATCCAACGGCTCTTTCATAGCTGCTGATACAGCTGTTTTTGGAGCTGATGCTATCTGCGAGGATGTAGATGCTGTATTCTTTGATGCAAATGGTGATGGCTCACTTGATCTGTATGTTGTCAGCGGTGGTAACGAACCCCGTGCCAATGCTCTTTCGCAGGAGGACCGGCTATATATTAATAATGGTAAAGGCAAATTCTCCAAAGCCGCAGATTCTTTTACACAGCGGTATGAAAATAAATCTTGTGTAGCAGCAGGGGATGCAGATAACGACGGAGATACAGATATTTTTATCGGTAACCTGGCCAGCGTTGCTGCATATGGTGTTCCACAAACATCTTACCTGATGATCAATGATGGAAAAGGTAAGTTTAGCTATGCCGGCGATAATATTATCCCATTAAAATCAGTTGGGTTAGTAACAACCGCTGCGTTTGCGGATGTGAATAAAGATGGATGGCAGGATATTATTGTTACAGGGGAATGGATGCCGGTGAAGATATTTATTAATAATAAGGGCATATTTACAGCAAAGGATATCCCGCAATCAACTGGTCTCTGGCAAACAATTCATGCCACAGATGTGAATGGAGATGGCTTTACAGATATACTGGCAGGTAACTGGGGACATAATTCAAAGTTATATGCCGGTAAGAACGGGCCATTAAAACTATATGTCAAGGATTTTGATCTTAACGGATCAACAGAACAGATAATGTGTTATACTGTAAATGGGAAAGAGTATACCTTCCTGGCCAAAGATGAACTGGAAAGACCATTGCCGGTATTGAAAAAAGCTTATTTGACGTACAGCGAAGTGGCAGGCAAAACAGTTGATTATATGTTCTTTGATTTGTTTAAAGATTATATAACACTAACAGCAGAGACACTTAGTTCTTCTTGTTTTATTAATGACGGGAAAGGAAATTTCAAAAAAGAGGTATTACCTGCAGAGCTGCAGTTAGCTCCGGTTATGACTTTTGCCCCGGCTGTTCCGGGACAGGGAGGTACCTATATTGGCGCCGGAAATTTTTATGGAGTGATCCCTTACGAGGGACGTTATGATGCCTTGTTACCAACTTTTTTCTCCCGAAGTAAAACTGGTGAAGGGTTTACTTACAATACAACTATCCCCTCTTTTTTTGGTGAAGCAAGAGATATTAAATGGCTTAATACGGCAGGAAATAAGAAGATTATGCTGATAGCCCGTAATAATAAAGAACTGGTCTTTTTGAAACCAAACGAGTAGTTATTAATAGTATTATTCTAAAATGTATGAAGACTAAATTTTTCTTATCTGTTTTTATTTTGGCAGGGGCAGTATCGCTTTCTTCTAACTGTTCTAAAAGCAGCTCCGGGGGAGGGCCAACTACTCCTGTTCCCACAGTCGATTATTGGATTACAAAAGGAGACAAATCTGTGTTGTTGCAAAAGCAAACTGTTTCATTAGCATTTAATACGGAGCCTAATAATTTCACCAATATTGAGGTTGATTCGGCTTCAAGGTTTCAGACAGTAGATGGATTTGGTTATACATTGACCGGGGGTAGTGCCACTTTAATTAACCAAATGGATAGCCCGTCAAAGTCTTCTTTATTAACTGAATTATTCGGTAATAGTTCCGATGCAATTGGTATAAGTTACCTGAGGATTAGTATCGGGGCCTCAGATTTGAGTGCTTCTGTTTTTAGTTATGATGATATGCCTGCCGGGCAAACTGACCCCACACTGGCCAATTTCAGTTTATCATTAGATACAGTTGATCTTATTCCGGTATTAAAACAAATACTTACCATAAATCCACAAATCAAAATAATGGGTTCACCATGGAGTGCACCGGTATGGATGAAAAATAACGGCAGTTCTATAGGAGGGAATCTTCAGTCTCAATATTATAGTGTGTATGCTCAGTATTTTGTAAAATATATTCAGGCGATGGCTGCAAAAGGGATCCGGATTGATGCCATTACTCCGCAAAACGAACCCCAGCATGGCGGTAATAATCCCAGTATGGTAATGTCTGCAACTGAGCAGGCTGATTTTATTAAAAACCATTTAGGCCCTGCATTCCAGGTGGCCGGTATTAGTACAAAGATCATTGTATGGGATCATAATTGTGATAATCCAAATTATCCTATATCTATTTTGAACGACGCTGCTGCTAAACCTTTTATTGACGGATCTGCTTTTCATTTGTATGCAGGTGAGATTGGTGTTCTGTCCGGGGTAAAAGCGGCACATCCTGATAAAAATCTTTATTTCACAGAGCAATGGACAGGGGCTAACGGAAGTTTCGATGGTGATTTGAAATGGCATCTGAAAAATGTCATTATCGGTTCAATGCGTAACTGGAGTAAAATTGCGCTGGAGTGGAATCTTGCCAGTGACCCTTCTTATGGACCACATACACCAGGAGGATGTACCGAGTGCAAAGGGGCAATAACTATCAATGCATCTGTGGTAAGCAGAAATGTCGGCTATTATATTATTGCACATGCTTCGAAATTTGTACCGGCTGGTTCAGTTCGTATTGCCAGTACTACCGGAGTAAGCCTGCATAGCGTGGCTTTTGTAAGACCTGATGGTAAGAAAGTATTGATTGTATTGAATGACAGCGGCAGCAGTACCTCTTTTAATATTAAGTATAAAGGAAAGTGGGCGGTTACTTCTTTAGGCGGCGCTACTGTGGGTACTTATGTTTGGTAATTTTTTTAATAATAGTTATATGAAAAAAATATTTGTTGTTGCTATGCTGGGATTATTCTCCTGTTCAGATAGTAAAAAAGAAGATACTGCCAACTCCTCATCTCCTGCTTCCTTTTCTACGGATGGGAAAAAGGTTATAGTATATACAACGGCTGATAGTACCACTTTTCGTTTATCAGTGACGGATACCCTTGTATTTAAGGATATGGGGCAGCCGAAAGAAACTGAAATCTGTGTTTTTGTTGATCCTGGCAAAACCTTTCAGACCTACTTTGGTACCGGGGCAGCACTGACTGATGCATCTGCAGAAACTTTTTATAAACTTCCAAAGGATAAACAACAAGAGGTGTTACAAGCCTTTTTCGATAAAGAAAAGGGGATTGGTTATACAGTAGCCAGAACAAATATTAACAGCTGCGATTTCAGCAGTGATATGTACACCTATGTAGCTGACAATGATAAGGAGCTTAAAACATTCAATATTGATCATGACAAAAAGTATAAAATACCCTTCATTAAGGAAGCAATGAAAGCTGCCGGAGGTAAACTGAATTTATTTGCCAGTCCCTGGAGCCCGCCGGCATGGATGAAAGACAACAATGATATGTTGCATGGTGGAAAACTGAAACCAGATTTCTACAATAGTTGGGCGATGTATTATACTAAATTCATCAAAGAGTATGAGAAGGAGGGTATACCTGTTTGGGGTATCAGTGTGCAGAATGAGCCAATGGCAACCCAGCGTTGGGAAAGTTGTTTATATACAGCTGAGGAAGAAAGAGATTTTTTGAAAAATCACCTGGGCCCCACGATGGAAAAAGAAGGGTTGAAGGATAAGAAGATCATCGTGTGGGACCATAACCGTGACCTGATCTACCAGCGGGCACAAACCTATTTCAATGACCCCGAAGCAGCCAAATATGCCTGGGGTATTGGCTTTCACTGGTATGAAGACTGGAGTGGTGGCACACCGATGTATGAGAACCTGAAAAGAGTGTATGAAGCGTTTCCTGATAAAAATATTTTATTTACTGAAGGTTGTGCGGAGAGTTTTAATGCCAGTCGTTACAACGCTTGGGTGCTGGGTGAAGAATATGGCCGGAGCATGATCAATGATTACAACAACGGCATGGTTGGTTTTACGGACTGGAATATTATACTTGATGAAACAGGTGGCCCTAACCATGTACAGAATTTTTGTTTTGCACCGGTGCATGGCGACACAAAGACCGGCCAGTTAATCTACACTAACGCCTATTACTATATAGGACATTTTTCCAGGTTTATACAGCCAGGGGCAAAGCGTATCAGTGCTGCAGCCAGCCGGAGTCAATTGCTGACTACAGCTTTCCGTAATGAGGATGGAAAGATAGTAGTGGTAGTGATGAACCAGGGTAATCAGTCGTTCCCTTATTATTTATGGATTAATGGTAAGGCAGCTGAAGTGAAGGCAAGGCCACATTCTATTGCTACATTAGTTTTTTAGAAACTGGGAATATAAATTAGTTATTCTGAAAATGACAAAGATGAAAAAGGGTATTCATTACCTGTTATTTGTTTTATTCCCGGCAATTATTATTGGTAGTTGCGGAGAGAAAGATTCACCTGCACCTCCGCCTCCTTCACCACCTGCAAACTTCCTTATTACAAATTGGGAGGTAAATGGAATTTTAAGTTTAACTGAATACAGAAATATCAATACAACTCCAATAATCAAATTGAGATTTCCGGTTGCTATTGAAAGAAGTACCGTTTCAGCGGGTATTAACTTTAATGGAGGAAATTATAACGTTACTTACCAGAATGGAGACAGTGTGCTTGTATTGCAACCAACGGCGCCATTAAATTACCTGGCAAAATATAACCTGACTGCAAACACAAGTTTAAAATCTACAAAGGGAGGAATTTTATTCAGCTCTGCTGCATTCTCTTTATTAACACAACTTGATTCCACGGATAAATTTCCTCTCCTTACTGATAACCAGCTATTGGATAAGGTACAGCAACAAACCTTTAAATATTTTTGGGATTTCGGTCATCCCGTAAGTGGAATGGCCAGAGAAAGAAACAGCAGTACTGAAACCGTAACAACCGGTGGAACCGGTTTTGGAATTATGGCAATTGTGGCTGCAGTTCACCGTGGATTTATTACAAGACAAGAAGGAAGAGACAGGGTGTTAAAGATTACCAATTTCCTGATTAACAACTGTACCCGCTATCACGGAGTTTTTTCTCATTGGATATATGGCTCAACCGGAGTTACACAACCTTTCAGTAACAATGATAACGGCGCTGATTTGGTAGAAACTTCTTTTTTGCTGGAAGGACTTATAACAGCAAGACAATATTTTGACGGCGCAGATGCCATAGAAACGGAATTGCGTACAAAAATCAATTTAATCTGGGACGGTGTAGAATGGAACTGGTTCAGGCAAAATAATCAAAATGTATTGTACTGGCATTGGAGCCCCGACAAAGGGTGGATCATGAATCATCAGATCAAAGGCTGGAATGAGGGATTGATTGTATATGTTCTTGCTTCTTCTTCCCGGACAGATTCAATTCCTAAAATAGTTTATGATAACGGATGGGCCAGTAACGGAGGAATGATGAATAATAATACTTATTATGGTTATCAGCTTCCGCTGGGGCCTCCTTATGGAGGGCCTTTATTTTTTGAGCATTATTCTTTTTTAGGTATTAATCCAAATGGGTTGAGCGATGCTTATGCAAATTATCAAAATCAAACAGTTAATCATACTAAGATAAACTATGAGTATTGTAAACTGAATCCGCTTGGCTGGTATGGTTATAGTGACCAAACCTGGGGTCTTACGGCCAGCGATGGCCCGGCACCATCCTATTACCAGGCTCATAGCCCTACTAATGACAAAGGAGTGATAACTCCTACTGCTGCTTTATCATCTTTTCCATTTACACCTGCTGAATCTATGGCAGCGCTGAAATTCTTTTATTATAAGCTTGGAGATAAGCTCTGGGGCAATTATGGTTTTTATGATTCTTATAAATTAAGCGACCCATGGTTTGCTTCATCTGCATTAGCAATAGACCAGGGGCCGATTATTGTAATGATAGAAAACTATCGTAGCGGATTGTTGTGGAATTTGTTTACCAGTGCCCCTGAAATAAAAAATGGAATGAGGCGGCTTGGTTTCTCCGCCCCTTATTTATAGAACTGAAATAAAAATAGCGAAATTGGGAAACAGACATAAATATTGGCTGCTATTGCTGACTATTATACAGCTCTCAGGATATGCCCAGCAGGAAGTTACTGCTATGTCTTATAACATCCGGTTAGACGTTGTTTCAGACGGTGAAAACCGATGGGATGCCCGTAAGGAGAAGGTAACCGGCCTCATGAAATTTTATGCACCTGATTTTATTGGAACACAGGAAGTCATGCATCACCAGCTTCTGTTTATTAAACAGGAACTGCCGAATTATCAGCATATTGGCGTTGGTCGTGATGATGGGAAAGAAAAAGGTGAATACAGCGCTATATTTTTTGATACCAGAAAGTTTGACATAAAACAGCAGGCAACTTTTTGGTTATCTCCGACACCTGATACAGTTTCAAAAGGGTGGGGTGCCAATATAAACAGGGTTTGTACCTATGGATTGTTTCAGAGCAAAAAAACAAACAAACTATTTTGGGTGATAAATACACATTTTGATCATCAGAGTGAGTTAGCAAGGATTGAATCTGCAAAACTGATCATGAAAGTGATTGACAGCCTGAACAAAGGAAAAAATTATCCGGTAATTTTTATGGGAGATTTAAATGCCCGTCCACATGAAGAGCCGGTAATACATGTTGCGTCTGTTATGAATAATGCAAGAAATATCTCTGATCAACCGCCTTATGGGGGTATTGATACATGGAATGGATTTCAGTTCTTAAAGAAACCAGCCGGGTGTATAGATTATATTTTTATTTCAAAAGGGAATGACTGGAGAGTTAAAAAGTTTGCAACACTTACAGATTCCTATGACATGAAATATCCTTCTGATCATTTCCCGGTATTGGCGGTATTGATCTTAAAGAAAGAAGAGAGAAACAACAGTAATTAATGGCCATCAATTTTTTTTTATGAGGAAAGAAGAATCTGCAAATGTTTTACGAAGAATATTACCGGTGTTTATTGGTCTATTTATACCAATAGTATTGTTATCTCAGAAAAAAACAGATGCAAAACCTGTGACAGGCATTCCTGTCGTTGGTATTCAGCCAAATCTTTCCGACTCGGCATTGCTAGATGTTGTACAACGGCAGACCTTCCGTTATTTCTGGGATTTTGCTCATCCCATTAGTGGTATGGCAAGGGAAAGAAGTAATGTTAGTTTTGGCTATGGACATGAAACGGTAACTATCGGAGGCACTGGCTTTGGCGTTATGAGTGTGATTGTAGCAGTAGAAAGAAAATGGATTAATCGTGACACCGCGGCAAAATTTCTGCTGAGGATGGTGAACTTCTTATTAAAGGCAGAAAGTTACCATGGTGTGTTTCCGCACTGGATGGATGGTGCTACCGGCAAAACAATTCCCTTCAGCCGCAAAGATGATGGAGCTGACCTCGTTGAAACCTCATATTTGTTCCAGGGACTTCTTTGTGTCCGTCAGTATTTTAATGCAGATAACAAAACAGAAAGAGAACTGAGAAACCGCATTAACTGGATGTGGCCTGATATAGAGTGGAACTGGTTCACAAATGGAGGGCAAGAAGTATTGTATTGGCATTGGAGTCCTAATAATGGTTGGGCGATGAATTTTCCTGTCCGGGGATTCAATGAATGCCTGATTATGTATATACTCGCCGCATCATCACCACATGAAAGATACCAGGTAAGCCCTGCAGTGTATCATCGGGGATGGGCTGAAAGTAATTTCTTTAAGAACGGGAAAGAATATTATGGTATCAAACTTCCATTAGGGTTTGATTATGGTGGCCCTCTTTTCTTCTCTCATTATTCTTTTCTGGGTCTTGATCCAAGAGGATTAAAAGATCGTTATGCTGATTACTGGGAACAGAACAGGAATCACACATTGATAAACAGGGAGCATTGTATACGTAATCCCAATCAGTTTAAAGGGTATGGTGAAAATTCCTGGGGTTTGACTGCCAGCGACACCTACAATGGCTATGCAGCACATTCCCCAACAGAAGACCTGGGTACCATTTCCCCAACTGCTGCATTGAGTGCTTTCCCATATACACCGGAATACTCTATGAAAGCGCTTCGGCACTTTTACTACGATTTAGGAAGTAAGATATGGAGTGAGTTTGGTTTTGTCGATGGATTTAATGAAACAAGAAACTGGTATGCGAAAAGTCACCTGGCTATTGATCAGGGGCCAATCATTGTAATGATTGAAAATTACAGAACGGGATTATTGTGGAAATTATTTATGAGTTGCCCTGAAATCAAAACAGGGTTAAA